>NZ_JAKUFQ010000054.1:0-35066 GCF_022663475.1 Bacillus cereus group sp. BfR-BA-01382 | reverse complement strand
CATTCATTTGTTCATGACTCACAAACATTAACATTATATGAATGTTATAGTGATTCATCAAAGAGCGCCTTTAAAAGGCGCTCTTTTTTTATTTTCTCTTATCTACAAAAGGATTATTTTGTTTGGTTTTATAATGCTCTTTTCTCTCTTAGTAACTGAATGTTATTAATTACAACCGTATGAGCATTGCATTTTTCTTTTAACAGATCCATTAGATCCAGGAAATCTTTTCTACTATTTAGTTTCGAACGGCTATTGAATAAATACGTGCAATCCGCATTACCGTTTTTTTTGGTAATACTTATAAGAAATCAAATATTCAAATCTACGTGGCCTCATTTTCTTCTTCCTCTCCTGAATGAAACTCAATATTTTGTCAATACTGTAGATGGAGGAATTTTTATATACCCATTAATTCCTTCCTTTCTTTAAGGGTTGAGCAGTTAGCTTTTGCTAGCTGCTCTTTTATTTTTTATCACTTTTTTTATAAAGTGACATACTTTGTATTGAACACTTTTCAATACACCTTCATAAGGCCTGCTTAAATGTTTTAAATTCACTCCGAGAAAGAGCACTGTTCGAAGGTGCTCTTTTTTAATTTTACACATCCGAATATTCCTTAATATTTAACACATACTATATATGGGCGATAAGCCAGAACTCTTTTAACCGTCCATGTATTCCTTCACTTCTTATCTGTATCGAGCAGTTAGCTTTTGCTAGCTGCTCTTTTATTTGCGAACACTTTAGACAAGATTTCATATAATATATCCAGTCCGTTCTTATAACTTAAGCTCGTCAATTTCGTTATAAAAATAGCGTTATATCCTATAACTTTTTTCAGGAATCATACATATGTTATATATGAAAAAGTGACTCTGTTTTATAAAAAGGCGGTTGCGGAAACAACCGCCTTTTTATTTATGACAAAATGAAATTTTTATATTAATCTTCCTCAAGAACCGTAACAGTTAAGTAATTCCTAGCCTTCTTCCGCTTCGCTAACTTCCTTTGATAAGCTGGAGTTGTATAATAACGAACCGTTTCAGGAAGTACACCCATATGTTGAGCGCATTCCTTTGCAGTTCCAATACATACGAATGATTCACCTTTATAAACGACGTACTCCTTTAAGTTCATTTTTCATTCCTCGTTTCTACTAAAATGAAGTTTTTATTAAATACATAAAAAATTTTTCAACCTTCAACATACAGGATTTATGAATTAAATCTAGTAATATATAATTTATCTCCATGTAAAACTTTATCCTTAAATTTTTTTAAAAAGGCCTACCCTCACAACAAGCCTTTTTAAAAGGGGGTTTTACTAAAATGGCGTTTTTATATAAAAATTTTTCACCTTTTAATCAGACAAGCATATGTTATTGTATGGAAACACTCCATTCCATAAGTTCAAACCTTTTAAACTAGGAGCACACTTATATGTGTGCTCTCTTTTTTATTTATTTTCAAATAACGATTTGTAAAAAACTTCGTACCCTTAAGTCTGACAGCATATATTATTGTGTAGGGCACTCCACAGTCCATACGTTCAAACCTTTTAGTCTAGGAGCACACTAAAATGTGTGCTCCTTTTTATTTACTTTGAAATAGTGTTTTCATTAAAATAAATAAGTGTTCATCAAACAATTGCTTCTGTGACTATTTACTATAAATAATATATAGTTTCGTATGGTAACATTGAAAAAGGTATTCTATACTGTGGAATATACATTGGATAATAATATTGCAATGTATGATAGTAAGGCTGCATACTTTGTTGTACTTGCATCCCCTGTTGCGCTTGCATCTCTTGCTGTGCTTGTAGCGCTTGTAGCTGAGCTTGTATAGCTTGATGTACAGCCTGAATTGTACTTTGCGAAGGACCCTGCCCACCTACAGAACGCATTTGCGTTTCATTGTAAAAATAACCTTGAAACAATTTTATTCACTCCTTTGTAAATATCTTTATTTGTCATCTTTCATACTATGAATATCTATTTAAAGTTGATAATTGGTGAAACTTTATACCTTATTACTTCCTAACCTCTCTATTTAAATAAAGATTTTGTTTAAATCCCACTTGCCTCTTTTCTTTAATGACATGCTCCATAAATCCAAGTAAGGCATACAATATAAAAAATTTACTCGTGAAAATCTGATTACGATTTTTTAGATTTTCTATATCTCATAAGACATTCACCCACCTTACTAAGGGTGCATATAAAAATGCACTCTTTTTATTTGTTGTTACATAAGAATTTTGTAAAAAAATTAATAAATTCTCCAGCATTGTGCATTCTATACCTAAAAGGACTAATTATGAAAATTCTAAAATTCATCACCTTTACATTTGCCTGGATTATATATGCTGCATTTTTGTATGCCATATTCTTTTTATGATTATTTTTTATATACATAAGTTTAAGAATTATAAACTCTTTAATTTTCATCTTTCCAAAATAAGAATTTTGTTAAAAATTTAATTAAACTCTCCATCCTGGTGCATCCTATATCAAAAAGGAGCATTCATGAAAATTTTAAAATACATAGCCCTTACTATTGGATGGATTGCATTATTATCACTTTGGTATGTGATATTCTTTCCTTAACCCACAATTTGATTTGCACAGTATGCGTTTCTTTTATCGCACTATTTATTAGCAACAACATATACTTATACGGACTATAAAAAATACAAAATATAGTTCTTGGTCCAAGAGCACCGTTAGGGTAAATGGTGCTCTTTTCAATTCAAATAACTATTTTGTTATAAAGTCACTGCTTCTGCTGCAGGTTTGCTTTTCTCTAATTGTTCAATCGCCATTTGCAATCCTAACCAGTAACCAATTAAACGACGTGGCAACCTTTTGCCAAAGTTCCAAAGGTCTTCCAATGTGTCAGAATCTAATGAGCTGCTATGATAAACGTCACTTAACCAAAAATGGTAACCTTCCATAGATGAACTCTCATCAATTGCTGAAATAATACGATCATATACTTCCCGTCCGTCTTCTCTTGTTTCATTTATATCGTATTCCTTCCAATATTCATCAAGTTCACTTTTTGCCTTTTCTTCATCGAAGTTCCAACGTTCTTCACAAAAAGCCGTTAACTTTTCAGTGAAATACCCTAAATTGAATCCTTTAATATTTTCTAATGTTGCTGGACATGTAAGGTTATACACCGCTTCGCCAATATCACCTGAAATAAATACGTTATATCCTGCAAGAACAAATTTAGTACGATACATATTCGTTCCAGGCTTGCCCCAATAAATAACCTGTAATCCTTCTTCACCTTGAATTTCAGCTACATGATCTCCAAACCAATTCTCTCTAATATCTTTAGTTGCTTTTTCAACGTATTCCATTTTCCATTTCCCCCTTTTGTATTCAAATAACGCTTTTGTACTAAAATCACCAAAACGTTGGAAACTGTTCATCGATAACATCCACAACGAACTGTTTATTACGTTGCAACCAACTCTGAGCTTGTTTCAACGCTCCTCTTCTTTTCATAGCTCCCTTATCGATAAGAAATTGCTGATTGATTTTAATATTTGCTTCCTTGTAATAGTGATAATTAATGTGTACTTTGATTTCAAGTTGGTCTTTTTCATTTACAAACCTAACTGTTAAGTTCCCAATCTTTTTAAATCTCGCAATGTCTAAATGCATATTGACCACCTCCGTTTTTATACAAAATTCAAATTTTGTACCATTTAATTTACTTTTATTGTATTTATTTGGATATCCGTGATATTATTTATTTATAAAGTCCTTACGACTTTACCCTTATACAATGAGCCATGAGCCTTCACAACTCATGGCTCTTTTCATTACAAATCCTATATTCAAATTTGGTCTTAATATCCGTTATCCTGGCGCTGGTGGTTCACTTCATTCTTTTTGTAATAACCTTGTTCAATTTCTTCAAATGTGAATCCTAATTTCTTACCTAACCCTAAAAACGAATACAATAATTCTTCATAAAGCTCGATATCTTGGGTTGCACGAAATTCCGATATACCTTCATATACATTGTTGAATTGATTGACTAACGTACTTGCCGTATAGACGTTTGCATTATATTCTAATAATTTCAGGCTATATTCATTAGGATTAAATCCGATACCATTTCCTAATGAAGCTATAAAATGAAATCCATCTACATACTCCATTAAAATAACTTCTTTTTCACTAGGTCCTTTATTGCTCCAATGCTTAAAGCATCTTGTTTCATTTGCAAGTTCTCCAATTTCAACCTGTAAAGCAAGGATCATATTGTAAAATAAATTTTGTCCTTCCAATCCATGCTCCTTAATGATTCTTGTACCCAATACTTCTTGCATTCCGAATATTCTAGTTAAGTTCATTTTGATTTCCCCTTCCTATTTAGCAAATCCCTAATCCTATCGGACGATTTTCAATTAAATACTTATCAGCCTGATCTATTACAAGAAGTGCAACTTCCGCTTGGTGTCTCCTTAACGCTTTTGCCATATTTGGCAAGCTCATACCTTGACTCCACATTTCACGAAAACGTACTACATCTCTTTCATCCCAAATGAAGTTAGCTTCTTCTAAAGCGATGTATATTTTTAAACGTGATTCCTTCATCACTTCATGATTTCTTGCTACACTCATAAGCGAACCTACTTTCTTATAAAATAATTAATCTATCTTTTCATTAGAAGTAGTTTTGACATGGACACCTTTACCGTTCACCCAAATTACGACTTGCTCACCAAAACCGCTTTCTGGTGGGTTAAATGAAAGGATTTCACCATCCTTTACTACAAGGAGTTTATTACTTGTAACATCGATTTCTTTCTTCATATGTTCCTCTCCCTTTTTTCTCACTTCATGTACTCGACAACATCAGGTTTAAAGCCACTTCCTAAATAAACCCGTACCGGAATTATTTCTTTTTTATCCCTTGCTGCCTTACACAATTCTTCAGCTGTATCCCAATTAAAAAACTTATCTACAGCTCTTTGGAATCTCCAAATTGCTATTACATATTGTTCAAAGATGTCATAACGATCATCTTGTTTAGTTGTGCGTGGTAACTCATCCGTACACTTTGCGTTTTTTGGAACTTGAACACGTACATCTGCATATGTAGTACGTCCAGTTCCTTTCTTCACATTTGCTTTCATCACGTCGAATCCGCAAATAGATGGCTCTACTTCGAAAATATTTAGTTGTTTAGGCATGCTCCATCACATTCTTTTGAAGAAGATTCAACAGCTCACTTGCCCCTTCCTTACTCAAAACCATTCGGCCGCCTAACAATTCGATGTTGGATTCAGACACTTCGCCCGTTACAAAGCATGACTTTTCTTGTTTTTTCAAAATGATATTTTCTCCATCAACATGAAAGTCTAACGCTGTACCTTCAGCAATCCCCAAAGTTCTGCGTAACTCTACCGGAATTACTACACGACCTAACTCATCGACTTTTCTTACAACACCTGTATTCTTCATTATTAACTCCCCCTTAATTTGAAACTAAATCACGAAACATTTGTTCATTTTTTGTATCAAGTGCATAATCGATGAGTTGTTTTTTGATTAATCGGTCAATCTCGGCATGATCTTCTTCATTAAGATATGGCGTCAATGTACAATCATCTTCAACTACTGCCAGATATAACTTATTACTGTATTTCCCTGTGAAATTTATTTGAATGTAAATCGTGTCCTCTTCATTCTCATCAAAATGCTCAAATGCACTGAAACTACGCATGATAATTTCATCCCGTTTAAAAAATAAGAACTCGTTATCCCCTAAAGATTCTTCTGAAATTTTAATTGCATATGCATACGCCTTAGCATCTTCAACAAATTGAACACGTTTTGCGAAGCGTTCATATTTATTAAATGTGTATATAATTCGATACCCTTCATCACCTTTTGATAAGACGTTCCTTAACAGGAAATCCATGAAAGCCCGTTTTTTATCAAGCAATACATCTTTCACATACTCACCCTCCAAAAGTTTGTAATCTTTGTTTCGCAATTTCTCGACGATAACTTGTAGCTTCATTTTTTATTGTTAAACTTGTTTCAACCATACGATCATAAGAACGTTTACCTACTTGTTCTTGTAATTCTTTTGGCCGTAAATTACTTGTGTATAATGTAGGTAATTCCTTACGATATCGACCATCAATTACATTGAATAACTTTTCTTCTACCCATTCTGTTGTTTTTTCCGCACCGATATCATCTAAAATGAGTAGGTCGCATTCCAAAAGAGCTCGCATAATTTGCGTTTCATTTTCTTTGTTATCGTTGTTAAATGTACTTCGAATACGTTGTAATAACTCTGGTACACTTTGAAATACAACAATAAATCCTTGTTTTGAAAGCTCGTTTGCAATTGCTGCTGCTAAATGAGTTTTTCCATTACCTGGTTCGCCCCAAATCATGAGCGACTCTCCGTTCCATTTCTTAAATTCATTCACATATTTTTGTGCAATTTGCCCAGCGGTTACAGACCCTTCTCTTTCTCTAAACGCTTCAAATGTTGATTTCTTAAATCGTTCACCGAGATTACTGATACTAAACAACTTATCAATCTCACGCTTTTTAGCGAAATTTTGTGCTTCCCGAATTCTTGCTTCTTCTCTAGCTACCACACATTCACAAGTAGGAAACACTTTTCGCTTTATCTTCAACTCTGGTACTTCTACAGGAACAGCAAGTATAAATGTTTTACAATCGGGACATTCATAACCTTCTTCCTTATCATCACAAGCCGATGTATTCAAAATCCTCGTCATCACCTGATTTAGAGCTTCCATGATTCGAACCCCCTTTAATTGTTCCTTTTCTTATTTTTTTAGAATTCTGCTGTCTTTTGTATTCTTCTTCTGCTGCATTAACATCAGCTAAAGTACGAATGTTTTTATTAACCCACTGTTTCAAAATGCCCTCAGCATAATTCCATTTCTTCTGCTGTTTCAAAGAACGCTCCATAGCTGCTTGTACAAGTTCTTCGTTAGTATCATTTACCCATTGTGAAATACTTTCGGCTATGAATGAATTTAAAATACCGAAATTATTTTCGTAGAAAGAGAAGATGCTACTACTACTTTGTATATTAGTATTTTGTTTATTAGTACTTAGTTCTTTAGTACTTAGTAGCGTTGGATTTTCCATAAATGGAACTTCCATTTGTGGTTTTTCCACTTGTGGATTCTCCATATGTGGATTCTCCACTTGTGGAACTTCATAAATAATCGTCTCCCAGTTAGTTATCTTTCCCTTTTCGTTTTTTACAGGAAACCTTCTAACATAACCGAATTTTTTTAGT
This sequence comes from Bacillus cereus group sp. BfR-BA-01382, assembly GCF_022663475.1. Taxonomy (NCBI): domain Bacteria; kingdom Bacillati; phylum Bacillota; class Bacilli; order Caryophanales; family Bacillaceae; genus Bacillus; species Bacillus cereus group sp. BfR-BA-01382. Next base: position 27,741 of record NZ_JAKUFQ010000054.1, on the reverse strand, counting down.
TCTTTCATTCCTACCCTTAAACTATCAATTCCATCTTTCGCATGAGTAGATATTTCCTCCATGTAAAACACCCAATCATCTGGTAACGATAAAATGTAAGCCAATATCCCTTTTGCTTTCCAACTTAAACGTTCATCTCGAAGACCAGTATTATTAATGGTTGTGTAATTTTTACTTTTATTAACTCGAAATGTTGCCATTTATTTACCTCCTTGTACAAACCGCCACATATGCTTGTCCACTTTTGATAATTCGTTGAATTTCATAATGCGGATAACCAGCCTTGAAATACTGTTCAATCATTTGCTTTAATTCATCCTTGCTCTCTGCTAAGTTCCAGAATTTATTAGGTAATAGCACTTGATATTCGATTAAACGCATGTACTATTTCCCTACTTTCCGTGGTATACTTATAACAAATCATTTTTCTTAAAGGACCCACTGCCATGGGTCTTTTTGTTTTCTTTTACATCACTCCAGGCCCATTGTTTTATTGGCTCATAAGTGATGTATCCTAACCAAGCACTGCATGCGATAAACATTGCGAATATCGCTAACGATGTTGTGTCTTCCACTAAATCACCTCCTTTTGTGCTTCAAGCCAAGCTTCTAAATCCTTTTGCAAGAAGAGTAATTTACGTCCTTCTCTAATCACTGGAAAATGTGAGTGATTTGCTAATTCATACATTCTACAAACTGCGATATTGAGGTAAGCCGCTGCTTCTTTCACCCTCATTACTTTGTTTGGTTGCGATTGTTGTTGGAACTGCGCTAATGCAGCTTGTATCTCCTCACGGACAACTTCGCGGATTGATTCTTTAATGATTTGATCTAATCCCATTTCGCTTTGCTCCTTCCGAAATTGTATTAATGATGGCTAATCATACTAACCTTGGTCGCAATGCATTTATGTATGATATCGCCTCATTAAAATCTTTTTGTAAAATGTTGCAATAACTATTTACAGCAAATGCTGATTCCCCTCCATAAAAATAAACTCACTTACTGAATGTTGCACAACTTGTAATCGATTCATTTTTCCCCTCCCACAAATTAACTACAGGTTAACTTATTTTTTTAAAAAAACGACAACCTATAGTTAACTTTGTTCTAACAATTCATCAGTTGCCACATTATATAACGTTGATAGTTTACCTAATTTTTCTAAACTCGGTTGCCTTTTTCCTTGTTCCATATAACAATAACCACTTTTAGAACAACTTAGATATTCAGCTACAACTTGTTGTGTGTAACCGAGTGATATCCTTAATTCTTTCACGCGTTCTACATTAAGTTTTGTCATTAGCATCACCCTTGTTTCTTTCGATGTCTTCATAATACCAACTTGTTAACTACAAGTCAACAAGTTTACGCAAAAAAAATCTTTTTTAAAAATCCAAGTTGTCTCAGAGTCAACTTTTCTGTTATATTTTATATATCAGGTAATACTAAGGTAATATAAAGGGGATCGTTATGGAGAATATAATTGGGAAAAGAATAAAAGAGATAAGAATGTCGCTCGGGTATACGCAGCAACAATTTGCAGATAGCGTGGATATTAGTAAACCGATGGTATCTTATATCGAATCAGGTAAAAAGACTCCATCTAGGGAAACTGTTTCAAAAATTTCTAATTTAGCAAACATATCAACTGACTACATTATGGGTTTATCAGATAATAAAACTAGCGAAAAACCTTCAGCATCAGATGTTATGTTAGAACTAAAGTATTATATAGATCGAGTAGAAACATTCGATAATGAAACAAAGGAATTTGCTATTAAAAAAATAAAAGCATTAATTTCTGGATTAGACATAGAAGGCAATGAATAGTAAGGATGATTGATAGCTATCGCTAACAATCATCCTTTTTTCTTTAGCATAACCATTTCACATTCATCTAAAATACTATCGATCTTCTTCAACATTAAAGCCGCTGACTCATCTCCTTTTTTAGCCATGTCAATTAACAATTGAATACCTTGTTTGCATTCTTCCATTTTAAATCCCCCATCCTTTTCCCTTATAACAATTTGTGAATCATTCACAAAGTTTCGGTTTCTTTGTTTTTAGATAAAAACCGAACACCCCTTAAAAGCACGAAATGCGACCATCCTTTTTAGGACGATCGCATTTCTATTGATTATATAGTAGAACCTTAAAGGCCGCCTCCGCCTGGTTCGTTTGAATACAAGATAATATTCTCATAACTCGCTGCCTCTTGTTTTGTCTCTTCAACTTTTTTATCTACTGAGAAAACAAACAATCCAGCGATTGCTAAGATTGGTAAAAACATTAATATCTTTTTCAATAAATTCACCTCTTTCTATAAAGATAATTATACCATTTTTTTAAAAATCGCCCAAGTATAATTTAGGTAAATTTGCATAAAAAAGACTCTTCTTTTGCAAGAACATCATATAGGATTTTTCTAGTAACGACTTATCATTTCTAGCTAATCCCATATAGCACGTTTGGAATTCGTTTAGTGCTCCGTTTTCTTTTTCAATCTCTAATAAATACATTTCTGCTTTTTCTTTGTTTCCTTTTTGCAATTCTAAATATACATGTCCATCCTTGTCTAATCCAGAATACACATCTTCTATGTCCCGATAATGATGAATTTTCAAAAAAATCAACGTACTCTTAATTCTTCCCTTTTTTCTCTCAACATCTTTATCGCCTGTAAACATTTCATCATTTAATACCGATAAGCTTTTTTCTAAGAACATTTTTGCCTTTGAATAATCTTCAAATATATATGATTCTCCCATATTGTAATAAGAGTTTGCCTTTTGTATAAAAAAGCCGTTGTTTACATCACACATGTTTAACAATTGATTGCATGTCAATCTAGCTTGTTTCACTTCGTTTTGCATCATATATGTGACAATCAAAACTTCTTTTATTCTGACTAAAAAACTATTATAAATAAATTTATTCTTTATTTCTTTTACGTTTTCTTCAGCAATACTAATACGTTTAAACATTTTTTTGTATTCTTTCGTTTGATACAACGTTTGACATAAAAGGATATCAATTAGTACTTTCATTTCCCATGATGAAACATCACTTTTGCACTCTTCTAATTCATCATAAAAATCCTCTGGGCTATATTCTTCTACATCTTTACAGTGTTTAAAGACAATTTCATATACCTTCGCGAATTCTTGGTTAATTTCAGTAGTAGAACTTTTCTCAATATCAGTTATCATTTTCAAAGAATCAAATTCTCTTCGGAATGCAGCGTATTCTAGCGCTTCTCTTCTATTCTCAGGTTTTGCGTATATTAAGTAATCTGATATCATGACATCTTTTAATGCAACATAGGGCTTCTTGTGGATCTTCATAATTATTTTAATTAAATAATTAAAACTCATTTCTGTTTTTCCGTTCAAAATACTAGATACTGTACTTTTAGCAATTCCTAAATAAGAAGCTAATTCATTGTTTGTAATTTTTAATGCAAATAAATCATCATTTATTTTTCTTAATAAATCCGTCATTACCTGGTCTTTTTCACTAGTTACTAGAATATTATCCACTATTTTGTCCTCCTTGTTGGACAAAAAGACACGTTACCCTAGATTTCTTACATTTGCAGGAAAACGTGCCATTATATCTAGGTTGTGTGTTATAATTATGTATGAGACTTATGACAAATGTTTTCCCTACTCACATTAGGGAGGACGGTGTGAGAGTGCGGCCAACACTACTTACACAGTCATGGGTCTTTTTTTACGTCCATTTATTTTATTATTTTCATAATATCACATTTTTTCCAAAATTCAGTCGTGTGATTATCAGAAAAATGTTGAGAAAGTTTCAAAAGCGTTACAAACCAACATTTTTCAAGTGACATAGAATTATAAAATTCTTATATATAAGATGCAAAGAACTTTCATAAATATTTTACTACACATTCGAACTTTAGTTCTATTTATTTTTATTTAGTTTCAAAATTAATCATAAATAAAAGTAAATGTCACATAATTAATCGTTTTATTCAAATGTATACCATTAGCTTTACTTGTTCGCTTATAATTGTCACAGATAAAAAAGGTGGTGAACAATCATTGCTTAGCGAACGTCTGGTATATTTTCGTAGAAAGAATAAGTTAACTCAGAATGATGTAGCTTACCATTTAAATGTTGTCCGTTCAACATATACAAATTGGGAAGCTGGACGATCTGAACCAGATATCTCAACTTTAATTAAGATTTGCGATTTGTATAACATCAGTATTGATAATTTAGTTGGCAGAGAATATCGTATGCCAACACAATTCGAAGTGATATTAGATCAAATATCTGATTTAGAAACTGAACCCCAAAAAAAAGCATTAAATCTTTTAGTTGAGTACACCTACTTGGTAAAAAAATATTTCATATAATCGTTGCGCTTCCCAGTTTTACCTATAATAACTTTTAAAACATTATATCAACTAACTTTGTAAAATGAAATACTAGCGTTGCAGCGATTGTTATTTCAAATTGAAGATACATATGTTTGATTTCATAATAAAAGAAATCATTTCCATTTTCAAATTGTAAAATTTTCTTCTTTTTACAATTTGAGCAAGAGGGCTAATGCTCTCTTTTTTTCTACAATAAAAAAAAACCGTTAGGCTCCTCCTATGTATACTATATACCTGTTCCCGGGTCTAATTCTGCCCTCCAGCCACCAGGATCAGTTACTTTATGCCCGCCTGGATCAGTTGTGAATTGTCTCATAGTCTTACTTCCCCCTTTATCTAATTCCATTAATATTTTACTATTATTTAACAATGGATGACAATCATATCCTATAACTGAATTTGTTCAAATATGGTAGAATATATCCATCGCTGATATGTCCAAACATGTAATTTCATAGCAGCAAAATTACAACTAGACTTCTACAACATCATTCAAAACAAAATTAAGGAGTGTTTTAAGTGAAAGGACATATTCGAAAAAGAGGAACTAAGTACTGTATCGTTATTGATATAGGTCCTGATCCAGAGACAGGAAAAAGAAGACAAAAGTGGTTTTCTGGGTATACGACAAAAAAAGAAGCACAGGCTGATGTAGCAAAAAAAATTACGGAGTTGAATGAAGGAAATTTTGTGGAGCCGTCTAAGCTCACTTTAAAAGATTATTTGATTCAGTGGTTAGAAATTAAAAAGATGAGTGTAGAAAAGAGTAGCCTTTCTAGATATCGGTCCAATATAAACAAACATATTATACCTAGTATAGGCATGATTCCACTTCATAAATTAAATGTAATGCACATACAAAAATGTTATCAATCTGCGCTGAATAATGGCCTAGCAAACAACACTATACTCTTTCTGCATCGAACCCTAAAAGCAGCTATAAATCTAGCTGTAAAACAAAATATTATTTCTAAAAATCCAGCTACTTTTGCAGTGATACCCAAAAAAGAAAAAAGCTCCATCCAGACTTGGACAGAGGAAGAAGTAAAACAGTTTTTATTACATTCACAAGAATCACAATATCATATTGGATATCTTCTTGCAATAACTACAGGCATGCGTTTGGGAGAAGTTCTTGGGTTACGTTGGCAAGATGTTGATTTCAATAACCATACAGTTACAATTAACCAAACAGTAGGCCATGATAATTTAATTAAACAAAGTGCTAAAACTAATTCTTCAAAGCGTACAATCCCTATTCCTTTAGAAGTAATTGAAGAATTAAAAAAGTGCAAGCTACAAATAAATAAAGATAAATTACGAATCGGTCCAGCCTATCATGATTTAGATTTAATCATTTGTAACAAATTAGGGAAAGTCACAATAAGAACAACTTTTACTAGACACTTTTATAGGATAATTAAAAATGCTGGGATTAGAAAAATTAAATTTCATGATACAAGACATACACACGCAACCCTTTTATTAAAACAAGGGGTTCATCCAAAAGTTGTTAGTGAGCGTTTGGGGCATACTGATATCTCTTTAACTTTAAGGGTGTATTCTCATGTCTTACCAAATATGCAGGAAGATGCGGTAAAAACATTCGCAAAAAGTATATTTTGATACTAATGTTTGCAAAATGTTTGCAAATCCCTTTAAAAATGATTAAAAACGTTGATTTAAAGGGGTTTGTAAGATAAGTGTTTCAGAACAGTAAGATCTGATGCAATCTCTGTAAACCCTTGATTCCGAATCATCACTTGTCTCATTGCGTCAGCGCCGTATGTGAGTGGAAATACTTTCCCTAACATTTGTAGCCACTTGTTCATAGATTCCAATGGAAACAATCCAGAAAAGAAGATTTGTGGCACAATAACAAGCGGTATAAATTGAATCATTTGAAATTCATTATTTGCGTATGCCGATAAAAACGTACCTAATGTTAGTGCAGTTAAAGAGAGCATACATGTAATAAGTAGCGTTAGCCATATGGAGCCAGCTACGTATAAATCTAAAATATAAACGGAAAAGCTTACGATAATAATGGATTGTATAAAGGCAAAGATTCCAAAACCAATAATATAACCTGCGACTATTTCCCATCTTCTTACTGGGGTGGATAATAACCTTTCTAGCGTACCACTTAAACGTTCTCTTACGAAAGATACACCTGATAATATAAATACAAAGAAAAATGTAAAGAAACCAATTAATACAGGACCAAGCCCATCAAACATCGTAAAGTCTTTAGAGCCATGTAAATAATTTACTTCAGATTTCATAATCGATACATCATTCTTCTCTGTGCTTTTTTGCAATACTTGAAGTACAGCACGATTTTTTGACGAATCACTACCTTCCAACAGAAGTTTCATTTTTCCATTCTCTATACGAAATACTGCATCTACCTTTTGTTTTTCCAACTCAGAAATCGCCTTTTCCTTACTGTATTCATAAATTGACGCTTCTTGATTTTTCATCATTTTTACTATTTGAGCAGACATATCAACAACAGCAATTTGCGGTATATAGTCTTTCTGTGTAAACACTAGTGACAAAAGCCAAAGTAATAACATCGGTGCTCCAAACATCATTGCTAACGAACGCTTATCTCGAAAAAATTGACGAATAATACGTATAATTACACCAGTAACTCTCATGATGGCACCACCTCTTCCAACAAAAAGACATCTTCAATCCGTCCAGATGACACGCGTTTTTTCAATTCTTCAGTTGTTCCAACCGCAACTAGTTTCCCTTCTCTAATTAATCCTAGACGCTCACAAAATTCAGCTTCATCCATAATGTGCGTCGTTACAATAATCGTTGTGCCTTTCTTTTTAAGATCATAAAATTTTTCCCAAATCGTTTTCCTAAGAAGCGGATCTATCCCCACTGTAGGCTCATCTAAAATTAATATTTCTGGTTCATGGAGGAGTGCTATTGCTAATGATAAGCGTTTTTTCATTCCACCTGAAAATTGTTGTACTTGCTTTTTCATATACTGTGACAATTGTACAAGTTCAAAAACCTCTGCAATTCTTGTCTTTTTACTTTTTCCCTTTAATCCATACATCGTTGCTATAAAATCTGCATTTTCATATGCTGACAATTCTTCATATAATGCATCCGCCTGGGCCATATAACCAATTCGTTTCATTTCATTTAAATTAGGCATATTAGTATTATTAACAAGCACTTCACCTTTCGTTGCCTCATTAATACCTGCAATCATTTTAATGAGCGTTGTTTTCCCCGATCCAGAAGGTCCAACAAAACCAAAAATCTCTGCTTTTTCAACTTGCAATGAAAGATTGTGTAACACTTCTTTTTTCCCAAAACTTTTTGATACAGTCCGTAAAATAATTGAAGGTTGTTGCACGTTTCATCCTCCTTTTCCAATAAAATGAGTGAGTACTCACTTTTATTTTACCCTTGCTTAATTATATGTCAAACTTCATTGATTAGTATGTATGTTCAATCAACGATATTAAACAATGAAACAGAGTCGACATTAGAATTTCATTTCCTAAAGTCGACTCTGTTTCATTTAAACTATAAATTTCACTTTACGTTTTTAAATTCATATACTTCCGAATTCTAGCAACGTCTAAAGAATATTCAATAACTAATTGCTGTAACGGTAAAATAACTGTGTCAGGATATAAATGGGCATATTGTAATGTTTCTGCATATTTTTCTAACCTTTTTTCTAAATATTTTATTATTTGATCAGGATGACTTACTAATAAACATTTACAATAATAATGTATTTGTTCCTCAATCGCCGTGTATTCTTCAATTTCATATTCTTTATGCATGTGTACACCCCTTTAAGTTTTTTACATGAATTACTTATCACAATTTTCACTCGACAAATTTTAAGTTTTTTGATTATTTACACTATAACAAACACTCAGGGTCAAATTTTGTTACTTTATGTAACGTAGAAAATTTTTAACAAAATTGTAATGTTAACTCCTGCAAAATACATAAAGCCCCTTTACTCATTATTGTATAAAAAAGTCGTACAGCTTAATTTAGCTGCACGACTACAATCTCTGGCCTATTCAAAATTCTTTGCGGAATGATACTATTTCCTAATCCTCTACTCACTACCATTGATGTATTTTGTTCTACATATAAACCTGCTGTATATTTAGGTAAAACACCTTGATTTGGCGCAACTAATCCACCGATAAATGGCAATCTAACTTGCCCTCCATGAGCATGTCCCGATAAAACCAAATCCAACCTCTCATTCGTATATTCCTTTATAAATTCAGGCCGATGGGATAATAATACATTATATTTATCTGGCTGCATTTCAATTTTCGCTTTTTTAATTTCATCTATTATAATATTTCCTTCATCACGGTTTCCAGTAACAAACTCTGGATCATCAATACCTAGCAAGTTTATTTCTTGCTCACCCTTTCGAATGCCTACATGTTCATTCCTTAAAACATTGACATCATATTTCTTCAACTCTTTTTCTAAATTGTTATACTTTCCAGACCATTGTTCATGGTTTCCTGTCACATAATATACAGGATACTTCTTTACAATTTCTCGTATTAATTGCATACTAACTTCTGCATCGTATGATTTACTGTCAATTAAATCACCCGTAATCGCAATAATATCTGGGTCTATACTTTTTATTTTTTGAATTAACACATCTTGATTATCGCCAAATTTTTTATTGTGTAAGTCTGAAATTTGTAGAATTTTATACCCTTTAAAAGAGGATGGTATTTTACTAGAGGTTATTTTAACCTCAGTTATACTTATTAAATTGTTCTGTAAATATAAAAAGATTGTAAAACCTACTAATATACAAATAATCATTACGATTCTATTAATCTTTTTTTTCATATTTTCTCCTTTATATTCTCATCAAACACTTCTATATGCTAACTGAATTATATTATACTTTCTTGAAATTTATTTAAATTAATAAAATAATACAGTACATAAAATTTCATATGAGATACGTCATATATATTCGTTATATTTTTACTTTTACCTTTTTAATAATAAGAACACAAAAACGACTCTTATCACACGAAAAGAGTCGTTTTCTAACTTTATACTTTTAATACTTTTATGTTAAAAATGCGAAAACTAAAATACTATTACCTAAGAGCCTTAACTATAACTTCAGTTGCATCTGCAATGAGTTGATTATCATAGGTAGCCTCTTTCTCATCTTTACTAGATAAAATTGCGATGATAATTGGTGCTCTATTTGGAGGCCAAACGATAGCAATATCATTTCTTGTCCCGTAACTACCAGCACCTGATTTATCTCCAACTACCCAGTCAGTTGGTACGCCTGCACGAATAAGTTTGTCCCCTGTAGCATTTCCTTTCATCCACTCTGTAAGAATTTTACGTTTTTCAGCTGGAAGTGCATTTCCGACCGTAAAAGCTTTAAGATTCGTAGCAATAGCTTTCGCTGTACTAGTGTCACGAATGTCTCCTGGAATAGCTTCGTTTAATTCTGTTTCAAAGCGATCAGACATAGTAATCCGATCCCCCATATGCCTAAGCGCTTTTTCATATCCTTTCGGTCCGCCTATTTTATTAAATAAAATGTTCCCTGCAGTATTATCACTTGAACGAACAGCAGCCTCAGCAATTTCTCCTAGTTTCATTCCAGTATCTACATGTTTCTCTGTAACAGGTGAATAATCCACTAAGTCTTCTTTCGTAAATGTGATTACTTCATTTAATGTATCAATTGAGTTTTGCTGTAGTAATACTCCTGCAGCTAAAGCCTTGTAGGTTGATGCGAAGGCAAATCTTTCGTTAGGTCGATAAGAGATTGTTTGATTTGTACCAGTATCAATCGCATATACACCTAATCGAGCATCAAATTTTTTCTCAAGTTGAGAGAACTCTTTATGCGTCGCCTGATTTTTATGTTTCACTTGTCCAGTCTTTTCTTTCGCTTCAACTTGCAGTGCCCCTCCTGTAAAAGCTTCTAGGCTTGTAATACTTAAACCTAATATACCAACGCATATTCCTATTTTTAGCATCCTCTTATTTTTCAAAATCATCATTCCTTCCAAATTTTTAGCACCTTTTTATACGTACACATAATAGACAATCACCGAACCAAATTTGTTCCATAAACTAAAAAAATTATAGCTAGTATGAGAGTTATTAACAAAATAAGAGATAGTAGCTACGACGCCTCTATCTCTTATTTCATATTTCATTTTTTTACTTATAAATGGCTTTATATGAACAGGGTCTTTCCCTGAGAAAAGTACTCTAATTTTGCTTAGAACTACCTGTACTAGTAGCTTCACCATGTATGCGTTGCTGTTTTAAATCAAAGTATACATCTAATACTTCCTTTCCGATTATAGAATTAATTCCATTTTTATCATCATGAAGCCATGGAACTACTACGGAAAATGCTACTTCTGGATTATCATATGGAGCATATCCAACTAACGTTAAGTTGTAACATTCCATACGTTCTCCTTTTGCATTTCTACCAATCGGGTCATCTCCACCATATACAGTTTGGGCTGTTCCTGTCTTTCCTGCTGGTTTATATGGCGCGTTTTTGAAATATTTCACGCCAGTTCCATCACCTTCTTGGAATACCCATCTAAACCCTTCTTTTATCCGATCAATATGTTCTTTCTTCATATCAATTCGATTTAATACGACAGGCTCTATGGAACGTATAACTTTGCCAACCTCTTCTTTTATTGATTGTTCTCGTATTTCTTGTACAATTTGAGGTTGCATTCTATAACCACCATTCGCAATCGTTGAAATATATTGCGCTAATTGCAACGGCGTATACGTATCATACTGACCGATAGAAAAATCTAGTAAAAACCCAGGTTGACTATCTACTTTTCTCGTTTGTCCAATTATTTCATTCGGTAAATCAATACCTGTTGGGACACCTAAACCAAATTGCTTGAAATAATAGCGCATCGTATCAAATGCTCCTTGTTTAATATCCAATGAGCCATTTGGTACGTAATTAACTCCCGCAATTTTTAAAGCTGTCTGGAACATGTATACATTCGAAGATACTTGTAAAGCCCGTAAATCATTAATATTACCAAATCCGGATACATTCCACGATTTCTTAGCTTGTGTACCTTTAAATTTCATCGGCGCGTCATAAAATTGATCTCCTGGATGTATTGCGCCTGTCTCATATCCAGTTAATAAAGTGGCACCTTTTACAGCTGACCCTAGCTCATACGAAGTTGTCATGTTTCCTAATGCCAAATCCTCAACTTCTATTTTCCCTTCTTTTTCTACAATCTTTTTGCCTGCCATTGATAAAATTTGTCCGTTATTTGGATTAGTCATGACAACAAAAGCTCGATCGAGCAGTGGCTCTGAACTCTTAAAAGCTCTCAAGTTTTTCTCTATACTTTCTTCCACTTTCTTTTGTAATTCCATATCAATCGTTAATGTTAAACTATTACCACTTTTTCCTTTAGAGATTATTTCTGTGCTAACAATGTTTCCTGATTTATCAGTAATATTTTTCACTTCTTCTTTTGTGCCGTGTAATACATCTTCATATCGTTGTTCAATATAACTTTTTCCAACACGATCATTACGGTTATATCCACGTACTAAATAAGAATCTAAATTTTCTTTCGGTAATCCTTCTTCACTACTCGTAATATTTCCTAATACAGAACGAAATAAATTACCGTTTACATAATTACGTTCCCAATCAACAGTTGCATCTACTCCTGGAAAATTCGCAAGATTTTCGCTTATCCGCGCATACTCTTCATCTGTTACATCTTTTTTAATGATTTGTGGTGTTAGTTGATAACCTGAACTCATTTTACTTTTAATAGCTAACACCTTTAAATCTTGTGCTGTTAATTCTGCTAATTCTACCTCTGTAACACGACCTCGTCTTAAGTCTTCTATTTTTTTATCTAACTCTTTTCCCTCTATACCCTTTTCTTTAAACTTTTCTATATCTTTCTTAGTAATCTTTGTCTCCGCACGTTTCGAATTCAACTGCATCCAAAAATCTTTTTTATCGATATCTGTTAATTTATTTATATCTTGTTCAGGCATTTCAAGTACTTTCGCCAAGTCTTTTGCTGTTTTTAAAATATCTTCACTCGTAATTCCCTTCACCCTTGTATACGTAATTGTGCGAAGAGATTTATTATTAACAACTGTTTTCCCTTCTCGATCTAAAATTTGTCCACGTGGAACTGGAATACTAGTTATTGCATTTTGACTACTTTCCACTTGGTTCTTATAAGCCTCTCCCTCAACGATTTGTACCTTTCCTAGCTGCATAATAATAGCTGAGAATAGTACAAATATGCAAAGGAACATTATATTTAATCGAATAGATATATATGTCTTCTGCTTCTTGCCTTTTTGTTCTTTCATAAATCCTCCATTTAATCTTTTCAGAAATTGCTACAAATACTAAAAGCATTCCTTATATATTAGATACCGATAATCGGTTATAAATATCGCCTCAATTTTTTGCTTAATCCTTGTAAGCAACCATTTCTTTTCGTTTAGATACGGAATTAATAACTCTCCCTTCCTGTTTTCTCTCTATTTTTTTGCCACTTGCATGAGAAGTGCTAAACTGTATAATGACTCTTATTAAACTTACATATAAACTTGCTAGTAAATTTTCATGCTAATTATTCCTTTCTTCATGCTGTAATACTTAATAGACAACCTAAACAATAAAGTTGTTCCACATTTACAAAAAAAATAATTAAATATAAGATGAAATAGGCTACATAAGGGAGGGTTATATGTTACATATAAAAAGATGGAGATTTTTTGCGGTTTTTTCTATCGTAGGTTTGATTTTACTAATTTTATTAAAAATCAACTTCATTTCAATTACTATCGCAACTTCTTCAGCTGAAAGAGGAAAGATTTTTGATCAAAATGGTGTAATACTAGCTACAAATAAGAAAGTTAAGTCTCTATATTGCACTTCTAATGACGAAAAGCTATCGAAACAAGATACATCAAACACATTAGCTTTTTTTAATCAATTTTCAAGCGAATTTCAACATGATATTTCTACAGAGAACATAAAATCTCAATTACAACAATCTTGTAAAAAGCAGACTATGAATGATATACCGTTATACTCTGATATAACTGAAAATGAACTTGCATTCATAAACAAAAACAAACCCAATAATGTAATAATTAAAAATGAATGGATTCGATATTATCCTAAACACGAAATTGGTTCACAAGTAATTGGGTATGTAGAAAATGACCTTAATTCAAAGCATAAGGCTGTTGGAAAAAGCGGGATTGAGCTGCAATATGAAAATGATTTAAAAGGAAAACCAGGTAAAACTCTTATTTTTAAATTGAATAATAAAAAATTCTTATGGAATATTCAAAAAGTACAAAAAGGTAAAGATGTACGGCTAGCTTTAGACTCTGAGTTGCAGCAAAAGGCAGAAGAAGCATTAAGATCTCAAATTAAGAAAACACCTGATGCTAAAGCTGGTTATGCTGTAGTAAGCGATGCAAAAACTGGCGCAATTTTAACTATGGCCAACACGGCAGTTTTTGATCCAAATATATTAAATACACGTGTATCTTCTAGAAAAGAAAACATTAACTCTCTTTCGCAAAATAAAGCAATTCAAAAATTAAAGTATGGTGAATCTTATGTAAATATGGCTTCTACTATAAAACCACTCACTATTTTAATTGGATTAAACGAAAAGCTTTTCCAACCCGAAGATACTTATTTAGATAAAGGGACTTTTCAGTATGATAATCAAAATAACATTACGAATGCACCTGGAACGCCAACAGGTGAGATTACACCGAGGCAGGCTATCATTAATTCATCTAACACATTTATGACAGCAAAAGTAGCTCTGCCCCTATTCAACCAAAATAATGGGAATATAGAAAAAGTGGCACATATATGGACAGATTATTTAATACAATTCGGCCTACGTTCTAAAACCGGGATTGATTTACCCTTTGAAGAAGACGGACAATATGAATTCCATCCATCTAATAAGTTTGAAAATGGAATCTCCGCTTTATTAAACGCCTCTTGGGGAGGAAATGAAGTGCATACCCCTCTTCAACTCGCTCAATATGCAGCAACTTTGGCAAGTAAAGGTGATAAATATAAACCTCAAACTGTAAGTGCAATTATTAGTCCGGACGGTAAGGAAACAAAAAAGTTTAAACCAATTTTAGAAAGTTCAAATCGTTACCCGATGAACTTTTGGAGTGTCGTGCAAGGTGGAATGAGTCAAAATATAGAGGAAATTAAAAAGTTGCCTTTTGACGTCGCAGGTAAAACAGGTATTACAGGCTTTCCAAATGAGCAAGAAAGAATGATAAATCATTCTCTTTTCATTGCATATGCTCCTACTGAAGATCCACAAATTGCCGTTTCTGTCGTTATTCCTGGTAGTAATTCAGAAAAAAACATTGCCGCTCTCGTTACATCAGAAATTTTAGAGTCTTGGCATACACTTCAAAAAGAGAATAAAAACAAAGAGGAAGGTTCATTAAAGTGAACCTTCCTCTTTTACCAAATAGAATCTATATTTATTATTTTCCATTCACCATTATCATTTTTTTCGAACATAAATGAATACTTAATATCAGTTAAAACATACTCTTTTTGTACGTATCCAGTATTGCCATTAATTGTCGATATTTTTATATATCCATCATTTTGCACTTTTTCTGGAATCCAAGCTTTTACCATTTCATTAGATACTTCATATAACACTTGTGATTCTCGTTTTGGTTCAGCTAAAATTTTCGTTTTATTTCCAGTAACCGTTGCATATATAAAATGCGCTTGCTTTGGTTGGTTACTTTCTGTCAATCCACTTGGTACTTTGTATACTTTTTTTGTATCATTTGCAAACTCTCCCCCCATTGTAAGAGCGACTTGCAACTCATGAAAAATATCTTCATCAAACTTCAGTTCATCCTTCTTATAACTCTTCCCTTTAAATAGAACTTCATCATTTAACGCTTTGTACAGGTCATTTTCATTTTTCGAGTTCGTACTTTGATATAGTTCATTCATAAATTGTTTTAATGATGGATCTTGAGCAGACTCATCTTTTGTTTTAGGCTTAATTTGAGTACTACTTTGTACCGGTGATTTATTATCATCAAGCCAAGGTTGTTGAACAATGAAAAATAACATTGTACAAACTAAAACAACTACAATAGGTAATGCTTTTTTACGAAATGGTCTTTTATGTTTTACAAAATCCACTTCATTATTTTCATATATAGACTGCTTTATTTTAGAAATAAATTCTTCTTCATCTTTACGATTCTCCATTGGCCCTTTTTTTATTTTTCTATACCAGTCAGGATTTTGTTTATTGTTCATCACTACTACCCTCCCCTATTAATTTTGAAACCTTACTTCTCGCTCTACTTAATCTCGATTTTACAGTTCCAATGGATACTCCTAATGTTTCAGCCATTTCTTCATAAGATAATTCATATTTTGCGTCCAATATAATTATTTCACGGTGCTTTTTAGGTAGTTCTAATACAACCTTCCACACATCATTCATTTCTTCTTGCTTAAAAAATTCTTGTTCTGCTGACAGGGATTGCTTATCGTCACTAAAAAATCCTATTAAAGATATCCTTTTAAAATAAGAGGATTTCAAATAGTTTATTGCCGTATTTCTTGTGATTTTTAATATCCACGTTTTAATAGATGACTCCTTTCGAAATGAATTCCAATTTTTAAACACCTTTATAAATACATCTTGCGTGATATCATCTGATAAGTGTGGATCTTTCGTAATAATAAATGAATAATTCCATACATCTTGCCAATAGTCTTTTATAACATAGTCCAGCTCATCATGATTACACTTTTCAATAAACGTCTGTTCCATTTCCACACCTCAAACTTATTTGAATAAACATAAAAACTGCCCTCACTTTTATTATGGTTTCAATATATAGACAAGATACAAGTTTCATTTGTTCCATTGTTTATCTTTTTTCAGGCAGTATAATACTACTAAAAAAACAAGTAAAGCATACAATGATAAAAATCCACTCATAAAAATCTGTTTTTTTGAATTTAACGTAAAACTCCACTTGTCCATTTCAATTTGCTATCCCCTTCTATTTACCATTAGCAATGCCAACTTTTCTAGAATCACAGCAAAAAAGCATTCTCGATTAGAAAGAATGCTTTTTTGAAATTTAATTGTTCTATATTTTCCCCAATTTATATCTTTGAGTTAAGCAAACATGTAATAAATTTAGTGAAAAAATTCACCTTATAATTAAGTATTATTTCTGAAATACATGTTTTACTTTTTCACCTGGAACGTTACTTCCTCCTCTTCCTTTTACATCTTCAATCATCATTGTAACAATCATGTCTGGTGCATTTGCATCGAAAGCTGCGAACCATCCCAGTTCTTTTCCGTCTGCTTCTTTCGACTCTTTCAGTTCTGCTGTACCAGTTTTACCAGCAAGCGTTACACCATCAACCTTTGCAATTCTCCCTGCGCCATCAGGGTCATTAATGACTTTGATTAATGCACTCTTTAATATCTCTTGATTCTTTTTAGAAACCACATTTTCTTTCCAATTCCCTGCTACTTTTGCTTCTTTTAAAAGATGTGGCGACGGAATATTCCCTTCATTCACAATCGGTGCATATGTTAATGCTAAATGAAGTGGCGTCATTAATACTTGTCCTTGTCCATAGCCCGTGTCTGCTAGTTGAATATCGTTTTTTATCCCATCTTTTGCAATGATTGAAATAGGAAATTCGTATTCGATTGGTAATTTTTCATGAAATCCGTACTTTTTAAATTCCTTTACATACTGATCTTTTCCCATTTTCAAAGCTTGTTGAGCAAAATAAATATTATCAGAGTACTTCATTGCCTTATCAAAATCAATTGGACTTGCATCCTTTACACGCGTTACATAGTAATTTCCCCAAGACGAATCTTTTGTCCACTTCAATCCTTGAATTTTAAATTCTTCCTTCGGATTTATTGTGTTTGTTTCCAAACCAATTGCACCTGTGATCGTTTTAAATACGGAACCTGGTACAAATGCTTGTGTAAAGCGATTCGTCATTGGTAGTTTCGAGTCGTTATTCCATGCTTCTCGTTGGGCTTTCGATGCTCCTCTAACTATTATATTTGGATTATAAGCAGGGCTACTTACAAGTGCGATTGTTTCACCTGTTTTAGGATTGACCGCTGCACTAGATCCTGCTTCAGTTTTCATCTCATTAAAGATTTTTTCTTGAATTGCAGCATCAATTGTTAACGTAACATTTTCTCCTTCTTTTGCTTCTTTTTTTGCTACGTTTTTAATCTCTCTCCCATTCTCATCTTCTATAAATACGCGTCCACCCTTTTCACCACGCAATTTATTTTCTAACACTTTCTCTAAACCGGTCTTACCTACTAAATCATCTGCTTGATAACCTTGTTTTTGAAGTGATTTTAACTCCTCCGCATTCACCTTTCCTATATATCCAGTTAAGTGTGCCGCTGCTTCACCTAATGGATACGTACGAATATTTACTGGGCGAGATGAAACTCCTTCTAATTCAATATAATCATTCTGTCTAGTTCCCTCTTTTAAAACGCCAATTGGTACAAAGGAGTCTGGTTTTATCCATTTCGCTGTGAGCTTTTGTTCGACCTCTTCTATAGACATATCAAGTAATTGCGCTACTATTCCTTTCGTTTGCGCTGCTGCTTCGCCTAGTTTCTCTGGAATAATTCCAACCTCAGTTGCTTTACCATTCGTTGCAAGCCCTTTTCCATTTCGATCATATATTTCTCCTCGTTTTCCTTGCTCTATTTGCATACGTACTTTGTAATCTTTTTTCATTCCTGGGAAAATGAAGTCCGGTGTCCAATCTATTTTCCAAGATTCTTTATCTTTCACAAGTTTTGCTTCGTGGATGAATGAAACTGATCCTACATCCGTATCCATTTTAACTTCAAAAAGAAAAAGCTCTTTATCTTTCGTATTCTCTCCTTTCATTTTAACTTTTAAATTTTTAGCTCCAATCCCCTCATAGATTTTTTGATATTTTTCTGTGAATTCTTTTTTAGAAATCGATTTTTTGGCATGATCTGATAAATAATCATACATATTTGCAAATTTTCTATCATTCCATAAGTTGATATATTCTTCAAATGCTTGTTTTGGCGGTTCGTTTTTATTACATCCTACCAACATAACTGCGAAACAAACGAAAAGCAGCATCCATAATTTTTTCAATTCAATCTTCTCCCTTAGTTAAAAATGATGATTCCTTTCTTAATTTATTTAATAAAAAATGTTTAACGCTTAATAGACAGTGTAAGTAAGGACATTGTTCCATATTTACAAAAAATTAATTTACGCTTAAGTTGCATTGGAAGAAGGAGGTTTGTAAGCTTCTTACAAACTTAAGGAGCTCCTATATTTAGCAAACGTTATCATTATTAGTGGTGTTTTAAAACATACATTTAAAATACCTTTTAGTTCGTTTTCAAAGAAGTTTGGTTGTTGCAAATTAATTATGAATATCTAATCCAATTAGAAGAATACAATAATCAATTATCCAAAGTTAATTTCATACAAAAGCTAATAACGAGCATTAAAAAACTTTGCCTACTCTTTTAACATGGAAACATAATCTATTTATCAGAAGTCAATAATGAATAACAGGCGCTCCTAACCAGCAAAAAAAATAGACCTAATTGGAATTCATCAGAAATTAATAGATACATAAAAAACGCCATACTTTCTGTAAATTTCTACAAAAAGAATAGCGTTTTCTTATTTTACCTTTCTATATATGCTATACCGTGAGCTCCTTGATTTACAGAAGGATCTGCATTTCGATCTCCTGGATCAACTTCAATGGTATGAACATTCTTGTAATTAACTAAATCTAATACACTTATTGTCCCTGATCTAAGGTTAGAAACATATCCAACCGTTCCGTCCGTAGAAGAACGCATTGTAATTGGGAGTAAATCTACTTCTATTGTACCTAACACATTTAACGATTCTCCATCAAGAACAGAAACATACCCTGGTGCTGGAGAAAACATACTTCTTGTTCTCTCTCCATTCTTATTCTGAAAACGCGTATGTCCTACCAATACTTTCCCATCATTCGTTACATGAACCGGAGTAATTAAATCTGAAAATGATTTTGTCTTTATAATTTTATCGGTTTCTGTATTAATGATGCTAAGTGTAGGTTGCTCCTCTTTGTAGTCTCCAAGTAAACATGGTGAAGGGATATAAACTCGATTACCTTTAGGAGAAATAGCTAGTTCTTCACTACCATAGGGCATAGATACTTTTCCAATTAACTCCTTATTATGTGTATCTAAAACCGATATAAAGGGCGCCTCTTTATTAGAGGAATATCCTTTTGTACCATCTGGATTCGTCACAAACCAATGTGGACCTGTTGCTTCTGTAGAGATTCTATCTAGCACTTTTCTTGTGTTAAGATTAATAATTAAAATTCCTCCTTCACCAGATTCAACACTTACATACAATAAGTCTTTTTTTTCATTATAAACTAAACCATGTGGTGCAAATTCCGGCGAAATATCAATGATATCAATTACTTTAAATTGATCAATATCGATAACTAAAATTTCATGGCTTTTTTCCGGATTATTTCTATAAAAACCTGAGCGATAAGTAATACTTACATATAACAATTGACGCTTAGAATCGAAACATAATTCATGAGGTTCTGTAACTGGAGAATCTATAACCCCTATTCTTTCAAAATTTTTCGTATTGAAGAAATGAATTTGATTACCGCTGGAGCTAACGACCGCCAAAATAGGATTATTTTCTTTAGAACTATTCATTAATTAAACCCTCCTTGTTATTTGTTCCAAATTTCTTAAGTTCCATAGAAATCAGTATATTTAAGTAATTTGTATTATTACTAAGACAAGTTGTAAACAATTTTCACCTCCTTCTAATTAAATTAGCTTAACTTATAATAAGTTAGACTAACTTTTATTCTGTAAAAATACGTTGAATTTAATAATCCAACGTATTTATCTATCTTCTCCAACTTTATCT
The DNA here is from genome assembly GCF_022663475.1 of Bacillus cereus group sp. BfR-BA-01382. NCBI lineage: Bacteria > Bacillati > Bacillota > Bacilli > Caryophanales > Bacillaceae > Bacillus > Bacillus cereus group sp. BfR-BA-01382. Next base: position 7,201 of record NZ_JAKUFQ010000054.1, on the reverse strand, counting down.
TTTATACTTACATGTATTTTATTTAATAACTTTACTTCTCAATTAATTATGCACAAGAAGCACAGAAAGCAAGTAATTAGCGACATACCATTTCTTTGTCTCGTGCATTATCAGATACTCATAACATAAATAAACCAAGCTTAGCTGCCATTTAATTAGTTTCCCTTCGCTACCGTTTTTTTAAATTCATTCTGCTTACAGCTCTATTCTTTGAGGAATCGCCCTATAGATTAACAAATTTGCTTCAGATTCTTGTTTTTTATTGAACTATTCCTGTGTTGAAAATCCAACTATAATTAGTTAGCTTAACTAACTATAATTATAAATACATCCACGTTTTATCGCAAGAGTTTTAAGAATATTCAAATAAATTAATAGAGAGATAGAATTATTTTCATCATAAGATACATGATCTTAAGTTAATAGTAATGCATAACGAGATTTTCGTACGTTAAGAAAAAACTTGCTACATATGTAGTAAAGTTTTTTAATTGTTTACTTCTCGCTCAGCTATCAGCTTTTTTTAACTAACACTTTAATTGTTTTAACAGCCTTTTGTTTAATTCCCACAAAGCTGTTTTGTTACTACCTCATTTCAAGAATCTCTTAATCCAATTTAATAAAGTGAAACTTTAATCAGCCCTCACCAATCGGGCTGCGCGGCAAATAGCTGGATAAACAACAATTTCAGTTGGTAGCAGGTTTGCTAAATCAGGAAATTGAGACGTATTCTACCATTACTTCTTTTGGAATCATACTCCCTCCTGTTCTTAATACAATATCCCTGTAAAAGCAGGCTCTACGTATTCTCCTAAATTATCAAAACCAACAATATCTAACACAACATCACGGAGTTTGCTCGCGACTTTGACATTGCCATCCACTACAAAAATCGCAATTCGTTTTTCTTCCATCTGTTTCATCCTTTCTACACCCTAGTTTTACAAAATAAGAAGTCATCCAAACTTATATTTATTACTTCCTGTTATCTCCTCACTACTGTTCTATGCATTATGTATGTAAATTTTAATTGCCTACTAAAAAATAACGTATTTGCAGGATGTATAAAAATTATACAAAAAGTAATAATTCATCGTTTACCCAACAATAGATAATATGGATAAAGAAAAAACACTAGAGAATATCACAGTGTAGTAGTCTCAAGTATCTTTTCATAGTATTTTAACGGCTATGCAATACGAAGGGATAAAAAAAAGACCTCTTACGGAAAGATAAGAGGTCATCAAGAAGATAAAAATGTTGTATTTGAAACACGCGAGTTTCTAATTAACATTATAACACAATATATTTATATATTCAATATATACATAAAAGCAAGGGATATATGTTCAAAAAACACACGGAATATTAATTTGGAACAGTATGTTTTATTCTTTTAACCTATTTCTTCTACAATGCCGTAATTGTAACAATGGATGGTCTCCTCTATATACTGATGAGCAATTGTAGCAAGTTTTTCTAAATTCTCTTCCGTTACCTCATGAATAAACAGAACAAAATTACTGTCGGATTCGGAGTCTGTTGAAATGGAACCATCGATCCGTTATGAAATGTTGAGCTTGCATCTCCTAGATTCCATGTAAATATTCGCTAATTCCAATCCCCTTTCGTGTCTATTTTATGTTTAATATAGTCTCGTACCGTACAAACGGGAAATGTTGTTAATTTGAAAAGAGAGAGGAATAAAATTTCTTTATCGCCTCTGTTCTTTCTTCTGTATGATAGAAAAAACGGAGAAAGGTAGAATTTTATCTATTCTCATAATTTGTTAGAAAATTCTAATTTGATTAAATTAAAAGAAAATGATATATTGATTTTATAATAACAATCCAATTAATGGATGACAACCTAATACCTGTAAGTAGACTATGAAAATGTCAGATAAACGGGAGGAATTTAATATGAAAAAATTATGTTCATTTGCTTTAATTGGTGCCTTAACCTTTTCGGGTTTTATCGTTTTAGACAGTACGCTACCTGATAAAGCGCGCGCTGAAGTAAATACGATTAAGCAAGCTTCAGCTGTTGTGGATGATTGGCCATGGCAAACGTATTTCTTATTGCATCACAATGCGGACTATATACAAGAATTAGCCCCTGGTAGGTTAAAACAAGGTGGTACGTTTGATACGACGGTATATATAGGCGGAAAAGATGTGGGTGTTGTAAAGATTTATAGATTGAACGGAGAAGGTGAATTGCAGCGCTACAAAACCATTTCTGCAGGTGAGGCTGGGCACCACTACTATTCTAGGTTCACAACACCTATTACAACAGTTTACACACCAGGTACATATGTAGCAGTACTGAAGATAGACACTTCATATTATTATGGTGGCTCCTTCCAAATTACAAAGTAAAACATATAGGTATATTTGTCTGAAACGCACTGGGTTACGGTGCGTTTTTGTTATCTAACGAATAAATGATCACGCGGGAATTCAAAGCATATTATCGAAACGGAGCTGAATGTGATGAAAATTGTAACAGTTAGTGCGGATGCAACAGTCCATGTTGGTATTTTAAAAGGGATGACAGGAAGTGTTACTAGTTATGATGCGGATACTGGGATGGCCGAAATCTAATTGGATCCATTTACAACGGTTATAATTAGGTCTGTATTTCTAACACAATAAGGTTTGTATAGGATTCTTTAGAAAATTAATATTTGATTTTTATAGTGACTCAATACATTCTATGATTAAAACTGAGTTACATATTTTAAAATCATCACCAGGAGAATCTGCAAATTTACGGGTTCTTATTTAAAACATAATGCCAGAAAAGCTGAGGTGAATAAAGTGCAAAGTTTAAAATCTTTAAAACGTGACGTATACATTTTTCTTCCATTGTCTATTTATTTTTCCTCCATTTTTATTTCATTCTATATTATAGAGAATACATTCAACTTGCTAAGTTTTTTACCAGCACTTGGAACCCTGTATGTCTGGGTAACTAGTGTGATAGACATTAAAAATAAAAATTACAAAATAAAATAAAAAAGCAACTGAACTAAATGCTTTGCTCTTAATGTTATAGAATATTGACGCCCATGACCATACAGCTACCAAAAACAATACATACCAAACCTAAAAATATTAAAAACCCTGGCAAATCAATATGCTCGAGTAGCGCGCATATTAATAATAAAAAGGGATAGACTAGAATTTCAATCCAGGTAACGCCCCCTGCTTTCTTTATTTCTCGGTATGATACTATGCTGACAAGTAAAATGCCTAATACAATTAGCCCTATCCCTAACATCATCCATCCATTCACCCTTTTTAGAATTTTAAAATTTAGCTCTTCACTTTCATATACTGCTCTTTTACACGCACCAGTAAGTCCCTCAGTTTCTTCTCTACAGGATGTTCTTGATTTTCTGGTACTTCTCTCCCGTATGATGAGAAGCTTTGTGAGCATGCACTAGGTGTGACTTCCAATTTCGCGTATGAGAAAGTATGCTCATTTTCTTCACCGATGTTTTCAGTAGTGCTTCCATTTGAACCAACGCGTATGTAGCTTTCGTCAAGTTTGGTGCGCTTTCCTTCCTTGTTAACCGTGTAATAGGTATCGTTGACTTCCCCATATTTCATATTAGGTGTTGATGTTACTGCGGTCCCGTCTGCAGAAAAAGTAACAACACGAAACCCATCTTCTTCTGGCAACAACTCAGCTCCTGGAACATTGTATAGAACCAAAAGGTCTCCTTCGTATGCTTCTGGAATGAGATAAATGGTATCTGTAGTGTCTTTTCCGAATCGGATACAACCGCTTAAAAGAATCATACTAAAGATCCCACAATACATTATAACTTTTCTCATAGAGTCTCTCCCGTTATGTGTAAGAATGGTATAGTATGTATTATATTCCCTTGGATAGAATAAGTTTCTAGTTTGAAGACGATTTTACTATTGTTATATAAAATATTTATGTCAGTGGATGATTAGCACGAAGAGAAATGGAGTGAATTGATGAGCAGACGTTTTGCATTAACATATGAAAATAAGATTTTGAGAAAGATAATGATTACCGTAAGCATTATCACACTCGTTTTCATTACAACAGGGTGTGATTCAGTCCAAAATGATGCAAAGGATGTAACGGAGATTCCGCTAAACAGCAAACTAGATTCCCTTATTTCAGAAAGTATCATTGCCTGGAATCAAGACAAATTAAATCATACAAAAAAACAATTTGAGACGCATGTAATCTATGGAACTGAGATGAAGGATGAAAAAATGTATGTCTATCTCCATTCCCTCATGCAAGGATATAACCGCGAAACACAGACAGTTCCTCAAGCAGGACATTTACTTCCAGTCCGTGTGACAGTCACAAAAAATGGCGATGATTACATCATTGAAGATTACCGTGAACCAGGAGATGGTGCTGAAAATGAACCTACTTTGCGCAACATGTTCCCGAATAAGTATGCGGATCAAGCACTTGCTATATCAAATGAAACGATTCAATCATTAGAATCTCGTATGCAAGAATATGTTTCTAAGTGGTTGGAAGATACAAGTAATAAGAGACAAGATAGATAACAAATATAAGTATGAACAACCTCTCTTGATATATGAGATGCTCGTTTAGTAACTTGTAACATCCCATCAGTAGAAAAAGTAACTTCTTGTGTTGTGTTTTTTACTTCTCCAATTAATTTTTGCAAGTTATCCAGCATACTATTAAAAGACTTCACAATGCTCCCCTTTATTAAGGCCCCAAAATCCTAGTATAGATAATATGATACAAGAGACACTTGCTATAACTACCATTACGTTTAGTGTTGTGCCAATTTTACTGTTTTTTAAAAACGACAATTAAATTCATTCAATATTTATATAACAATTAAGTAATTTATTGTATAAAAATAAAAGATATTTAATTATTTATATACGATAAAAACCCTATACTTACATTTAAATAATAAAAAATAAATAAAGAGCGTGTTGGTATATATTTAGATCAACGCGCTCTTACATATATTTAAACCCTATATCAATTTCTTATTCCATTCATTTAACTCATAAATACTTTTATATCCGGCTATCATGCCAGAAGTTTATTGGAAAATGATTGTTCTCACCATAAGCTTCAAATTCATACCCTTTTTCTCTTAATCCTTTTATAATTGCTGGAACTGCCGCAACAGATTGTGGATGAATATCGTGCATTAAAACAATTTCCTTTGAAGACGTCGCACCTGCTAAGACATTTTGAACAATTTTTGCGGCCGCTACATCCACAGGTAGTTTATTATATTTCCAATCTAGAGAGTCAATTGTCCAATCCCATACTTTTAAATTATTTCTGACTACTTCATTTCGAAGTGATTCATTTAATCCAGGCATTGATCCATATGGTGGGCGTGTTAATTTCGGGGAGTTTCCAATAACATTTCTAATTAAAGATTGATCCTCTTTCATTTCCTTCACATATTCCTGATTGGTGTATAAATTTTTAAAATCATGTGTCATACTATGCATACCCACATAATGGTTCTCTACATGCTCTCGTTTCACTAAATCTGGGAACCTTTTCACATTATCGCCAATTAAAAAGAATGTTGCTTTCACATCATTTTTCTTTAATACATCTAATAGGTTAGCTGTATATTTTCCTGGTCCATCATCAAAAGTTAAATATGCAACTTTTCTTTCTTTACCATCAAAACGATTAGGTATTGGTTTTTTTAATTCATTTTTAGGTAGACTGCTCACTTGTTGAACACTGTTTCCCTCTTCCGCATTTACCAGCTTAGGATTTGTAATAGATTGAAACATGTAATACCCTATTGCTACTAATGTAATAGCTAACAATACACTTATAATTCTTTTTTTCTTAAGCTTAATTTTCATATTATAATCTTCTTTCTATCAAATCATTCCACTTTATGTCGTTTAGTTTTACTATCCTATTAGCTTATTAAGTTTTTTAACTTAAACAATCTCAATTTTGGACTAATCATTTTAATAATCTATATAGGTGAAAATTAGTGCCCTGCACTAACGTTCATGGCATTTCCTATAATAGTTAGAACTACTGGAAATAATACTGGTCCTAAGGTAAGGACAATGTTTAAAAGTATAATAAAACTATATAGTAAGCTGTAATTTTTACTATTACCGTTTTCGAATACTAGGATGACTAATGTTATTACAGTAATTAAATGTAGTAATAAAATTATCAGCCAATAATACATCATTATAGTAAGATTCCACTTTCCTAATAGTTGGTATGTTACCCCTATTATTATCCCTAATATAGTTACATTAAAGGAAATAAACAAAGTTCTTTTTAGTATTTTAGGAAATGTTTTGTGATCCACAGTTTTATTATATAAACCGATTAAAATGCCCAAAGATAGATATGCTAGTAATAGCCCTACCCAATTCCAGATCCAATCTTGATTCCCCATTAAATTAAACAAAAGCGAAAGGATCCCTCCTACTGCAAAAATCGAGGAGATCATAATACTATTTAAAGCTGATTTCATACTTTTTTCACTTCCTTAAAAATTTTACAATACAGCATTGAAGTCTACTCTTAAGTTGTCCTTTACTTATTAGAATCCTTTTCATTAAAAATCTTGTATGGGAATCCCATCATATAATCCGGTCATCATACCTATTAGCATATACGAAGAATGGATATCCCAGCAAAAATTACATGTACATGATCCCATACCATAATTTTTAAACTAAACGAAGCTCCACCAAATCCTACTCCACATGGTAGATATACAAATAGAGGATGCGATCCATCAACTTTTATTTGTATATCAATTATTCAGACGAGTAGCAACTACTGCATTACCTTAAAATACATGCTTTGATTTTTCATCGTTAATAAAATAGCACATTTGATTCTTATTAACTTATGTTCCCCCTTCTTCTACTGCTTTACTATAACCAGCTGTATATTCAAAAATAGTAGCCCCTTTATTTCTAAGTAAATCTTTTTCCCACTTTTTCGCAGCTGCTGCCATATGTACATACGATATTTTAAAATTAATCATAATTTATTATAATTAAGTATATATTAACAATATATTAAGTATAAGTAAATAAAATTAATAATAATTTAATTTTATTTACTTATTTAAAGGGGATTACATATATGAACAATATTAATGTTGGTCAAAAAATTATGGCATTTAGAAAAGGTGCCGGAT
>NZ_JAKUFQ010000053.1:0-37204 GCF_022663475.1 Bacillus cereus group sp. BfR-BA-01382 | reverse complement strand
TTTCATTTCTGTCATTTCTTCTATTGCATATTTAATTCCTTCGCGCCCCGTGCCACTTTCTTTCACACCACCATAAGGCATATGATCTACTCTGAACGTTGGAATATCATTAATCATGACACCACCAACCTCTAACTCATCGATTGCACGCATTGCTTTAAATAAATTATTTGTAAATACTCCTGCCTGTAAGCCGTAACGCGAATTATTTACTTGCTCAATCGCTTCATCAAATTCTTTAAATGTATTTACTGTCATGAGTGGACCGAATACTTCTTGGCACTGCACAGATACATGATTTGGAACATTTGTTAATACAGTCGGTTCAAAAATTCTTGCATCCCGCTTCTTACCACCGTGTAAAATAGTTGCTCCTTCCTCGATTGCTTCTTGAACCCACATATCAATTCGCTCTACATCTTTTTTTGAAATTAAAGCTGATACATCCGTTTCTTCAAGCAGTGGATCACCAACAACTACTGATTCCATCGCTTTCTTTAGCTTCGAAAGAAATTCATGCATTTTCGTTTCATGTACAAAAACACGTTGTACGGAAATACAAACTTGCCCATTATTAACAAATGCTCCCCATTTTACACGTTCAATGATTTCATCTGTTAACTCTACATCTTCATCAATTATAACAGCAGCATTTGATCCTAGTTCTAACGTAACTCGTTTTAACCCAGCCTTTTGTTTTATTCCGATTCCAACTTTTGGACTTCCGGTAAAAGTAATAGAAGCAACATAATCATTTTTAACGATTGCCTCACCCACCGTGGAGCCAGGACCAGAAATGATATTTAAAGCTCCATTTGGCAATCCTGCCTCTTCAAATAACTCAACTAATGCATAAGATGATAATGGCGTTTGATCAGCTGGCTTTAACACAACTGTATTTCCGGCAGCAATTGCAGGTCCAACTTTATGCGCAACTAAATTTAATGGGAAATTAAATGGTGTAATAGCCCCTATTACACCAATCGGCTTTCGGATTGTATATGCAATACGCCCATCCGCACCAGGTGCGGCGTCTAATGGCAATGTCTCACCATATATACGCTTCGCTTCTTCAGCTGCAAATTTGTATGTTTGAACAGTACGATCCACTTCTCCCCTAGCAGCACGTATTGGTTTTGCAGCTTCTTTTGCAATAATCTCTGCAAATTCTTCTCTTCTTTCATCCATTTTTTGTGCAACCTTCTCTAAAATAATCGCACGATCATATGCGGATAATTTATTCATTTTTGTCATTGCATTTTTTGCAGCAATAACAGCCTCTTTTACATCTTCTTCCGTTCCTTGTGCAATTTCTGCTAATATTTCTTCAGAATATGGTGCGTATAATGGTTTATACGTGTTTACAGATTTCCAATCTCCATTTATATATAAATGCTTTTTCATACTTCTTCTCCTTCCAAATATATGTATACAACAATAATTCACCTAGTGAAAGGTCTGGCTTATGTCATTGTATCATAGCCCCTATCCCTCAAAAAACATTATGCTCAAAAAAACTCTGCTATTTAGCAGAGTTTACGAGCTAATTTGCTCTTGTAATGAAATTTGTTTTTCATCTTCTAAAATAACAATCGATTCTACTATCTTTGTAACTTCCAATCTTTTTATATAGTGTCCATCTAATTCTTTCACACAAAACTTATAATTTTCAATTTCAATGGAATCCTCTTCAGCAATCTCTATATTCTTCGTTAAAATCCAACCACCAATTGTATCAACACCATCATCATCAATCCCTAAACCAAATAACGTATTCACTTCACTAACAAGTACTTTTCCCTCTAGTATCGTCTTCGTTTCACTAACTTGTTGAATTTCTGGCTGCTCATCCGTATCAAACTCATCCTGAATATCTCCAACAATTTCTTCCAGAATATCTTCAACAGTAACAAGTCCAGATGTCCCACCATATTCATCTATCAATATAGCAATATGTGTTCTTTCTTTTTGCATTTTTAAAAACAAATCATGAATTGGGATAGAATCGATAACTAAAATAATTGGTCTCATATATTGCTCTACTGTCTTTTTATTAACAACTTTATGTTGTACAAACTCAGTAAAAATATCTTTAAAATTCACAAAACCTATTACGTGGTCTTTATCGCCATCAACAACTGGATACCTTGTATATTTTTCACGAGACATTTTTTGCAAAGCTTCTTCAGCAGGCATTTCTTTACTTATAATATTCATTTCGGTTCGAGGTACCATTATTTCTTTTGCAATCCGATCATCAAATTCAAAAATTTTATTTACATATTTATATTCAGATTGATTAATTTCACCATTTTTATAACTCTCTGAAACTAACAACCGTAATTCTTCTTCTGAATGAACCTCATCATGCCCCTTCGGCGGTTTCAACCCTAGCAGCTTCGTAATGATTCGAGCTGAACCATTTAATATCCAAATAAATGGGAATGCAATACGATAAAAGAAAATTAACGGCTTAGAAACAAGCAAACTTACTTGTTCAGATTTTTGAATTGCAAATGTTTTTGGGGCCAATTCCCCTATTACAACATGTAAAAAAGTAATTAAAAAAAATACTAAAATTACAGCAAAAATGTCTGCTAGTTGAGTAGAGATATTCCAATTTGCAAAAAGCGTATCAAACATTTGCTTTAACGCAGGTTTACCAAACCACCCAATTCCTAAAGCTGTAACAGTAATTCCTAGCTGACAAGCAGATAAATATTCGTCTAAGTTTGTAATGACTGTTTTGACCGATGTTGCACGATTATTTCCTTCTGCAATTAAATAGTCAATTCGTGAACTTCTCACTTTAACAATTGCAAATTCTGCTGCAACGAAAAATGCCGTTAAGGCAATTAAAACAATCACTATACTTATACTATATATGTCCAAATACTTTTCCTTACTTACATTGTAAGCAAGGAAGCCACCTCCTACTTAATTATATTCAAGTGAAGTAAGCATTCTAATACTCTAACAAAATTCTACATTAGCAACCACCTTTTTATATATTATATGCATACATAAAAAAGATATTTATCATTATGATAATCTAATTCATTTACACTAGTCAAATTATTCTAAATGTTACGATAAAACATTTTTATTTAAACGAACTATTCTTCTCAACTCAATTTCGTGAAAAAACACTTTCTTTGCCGATTCCACACTTCTTTTGTCGCACTAGAAGGGAACTTACTTCATAGCTCGAAATCATTCAACAGGATATATATAGGAGGGATTATTTTGGAATATAAAACACCATTTATCGCAAAAAAATTAGGTGTTAGCCCAAAGGCTGTTGTCCGGATCGCGCAACAATTAAATCTTACGATAGAAAAAAACAAATATGGCCACTTTATTTTCACACAAGATGATGTCGATCAAATGTTAGAACACCATCTATTTCAAATAGAGCAGTCTCAAAATCCTCAACCTACTCAAAAGGCTTCCTCAAATGAGGTTGAAGAATTAAAAACTCAAGTCAATACAATTGTTCAAAACATATCATCGAATGATTTTGAGCAATTAGCTAATCAATTAAACACTATTACAAGAAGGCTCGATCGAATGGAAGAACAAATGCAAGATAAGGCAAATGATGTCGTCACGTACCAACTTTTACAACACCGTCGTGAAATGGAGGAAATGTTAGAGCGAATTCAAAAGTTAGAAGCTGCGCTAACGAAAGAAGAACCCATTTATATTACTCCTGATTCAAAACCAACATACGAACGAGAAAAGAAACCGAAGCGCCGCAAAATGATTTTTAGTATATTTGGATTATAATTTTTAGACCCTTATTAAAATAATAAGGGTCTTTTTTAATGAAGAGTTATATCTTATAAAAATATTATTCTCTTTATTATACATATTCACTTCGTTTTATTTCGTTAACATAATATTTTTACTGTATTCTGCAATTAATGCCTGTGCATGAGCATTCCCTTGAATCACATCACGAAATTCTTTTAAAGAATACAAATGCGTAACCCCTTTTCGAGCATGAATTCTTACTGGTACACCTTGTAAAGTATCATGAAACTGAAATGGATTATCTATCGGTTCAATTGGAAAACCGAGTGTAAGTAAATACATATACATTCTTTTTGTCACTGCTGCAATGTACCATTCAGCTTTTGTTTCTAACGCATGTATAAATAAAATAGCTGTTAACCTTTTGAAATGTCCTCTCCCACGAGATGTTTTCGAAATACTTAACTTGCCTATTTCATACACATTCTTCAAATCTTTTACTAAATCATTTTTAGAAAACGGATAGAAAAACTCAGAATTTGATTGTTCAGGTACCGTATACTTAATACATTCTACTGTACCAATAGGATGTTCATCTTCTATTAATAAAAATCGTGATGGATTTAAATTACGTTCTACAAACATTAAGTTTCTTTCTTCACAAAAATCTCCCCATAGTTGCTCGAACCCAAAATGTTCTTCCTTTGTTTGAACACGCTGGAACATATTTAACCGCCTTTCCTATCGCCGCTCTGTTTTTGATAACGCTTTCACTATCTATCATATAAGAACAAATCTTCGTATGCAACTAAAAATATTTATGACTTATTATATTCTGCAAAGTGAATTAGATTCCAATTTAATCGACTTTTATCCCGCGCTCACATTCCTTTTAATAACACATTCGTATCACTTTTCAAACCTAAATTACATTATGTTTCTTTCCATACAGCATATAATTCTTCTTAATCTAAAAAAATCCTTTATGAAAAAGGATTTCTTTTACTTCTGAATGCTTTTTAACCATTTTTCAAAAATTTGTACCATCCCATGTTTTCCAGCTAATTTCTCTTCCCCTTGTTTCGTCTTATATGGATATAACTGCAAGAAAACACCGCATCCAGACTCAATTTTTTTACTATGCATATGGCTTCCTGGATATACACAAATGACTTCATAAATTGACCTTCGATAATAGACTCGCTTTCCATCCTGTTCTTCTACATACTTTATAGACCAGTACTTATACATTTGCTCAGTTGCTTTTGTATTTCCGACATGCTGAAAAATATTGTACATTGGACTGTATTTCACTTCAATAATAATAGAAGATTTATATACGTAGTTCCCATCTTCTTTTACATAACAGTCTAAGCGAATATCTGGCTTCTTCGTATCCTCACCATTGTAAAAATTACTACCTTTACTTAATGCAATAAGAGGATGTGTTTCAATTAAATCATTAAATGCGACATGCACCTTTATATCATCTCGTTCTAAAACTACTGTCGTTCCATCTTGTAATCCATCTACATAAAAATGTTCTTGTATTTGTTCACGAATTGAGTTTCTAGCCTCAAAACCAATTTGCTCTAAAATTGAAATAACGATAAAAAAAGCGTAATATTCATACACTAAAAACGTTGGCTTATAAACAAATAATAACGATGGAGATTGATCCGTATATTGCGGGAGTACTTCTAAATGATGTAGTAATTGTTGATGTGGTATCGGTAAATCATGTAAGTTCATGTTACTTGTTTCAGTAACTTCCATCCAAAACGAAGAGTGCATTAACATTTGAAAGTATTGTACATTTTCATGCACGATATGCGCCAATATTTTATATTCTTGTATTTTCATTGAGCTCTTTCGTAAATCGGCTTCTTTTAGTAAATGTATATTTTTATATTTTTGCTTCTCTCTATCGGTTACCGATCCATTTCGCTCAATTGTTTGTATAATCGTTTTTACGGCTTGAAACTCTTCTGATTTTTTCTTTTTTTCTCTTTCTAAGATTTCAATTGTTTGACGTAAAAAACTTTTAGCTTCAATTAAATAATGATAAAATTGCATCGCTTTATATTTAAGAAATGCATTTTCCTTACTATTTTTTTGTTCCATAAACTTACGATTATAATTTTTGGCATAAGGTTTTCTTTCTGCCACTATAGTTCCTCTTCTTGTTGGCTTTCGCTCTTTTCCTTCCCATTTATATGCATTTATAAATTTTGAACTTGATTCTATTTTCTTAAAGATTTGCTTTATCATTTTCATTTTTTGGGGTAACTTTCTAAGCAACACTAAATAAGAAGAATCCTCAATATCGCTAAGTGCAGAGAAAGTCTTTTTATAATAACCTCTATCCAAAATCAACTCATTTAAAATTGACTTCACATAGTCTTGAATCATTTCAAATTGATCATCAAAAAAGTTTTTCGGTACGATTTGAAAAGCGCCATAATACGTTGTATCTTCTATGCGCACTTCAAAATGGTATAAACCGCAGCGCCATGGATAAAAGAATTCTGTTTTCCCATGTTCATATATTAATACTCTTTGTTTTTTTTCATTTATTTCATATTGAGCCTCTTTTATATTTTTCTGTCCCTCATATACTTTATTCCATATAAAAGTAATATTCATTGGGATTTCATAATTATACTGCAATCTAATTGGTTTTAATTCTTGTACTTTATAAATACATTGAACCAATGCTGTAGTAGATGTACAAAGACGATTTAATAAAATATAATCTCCTTTCCCCTCATTTCCAATGATTAACTTTAATACAAAAGGGAGCGTTTCATTCGTATCAACGATTTTTGTTTCGTAACGCCCTTCATTTTGCATATCCATACAGCTCCAGTTCCCTACGTTTTTCTCGTATATATGCTAAAGAATGTTCAAATGTAGATACTCTGTTTGCAAGTGCAGATTGCAAAAGAGGTACTAAGGTCGCTCCCCTTTTTGCTTCTTCAGAAAGTAAAGACCCAACCATCATTTCGGTCCCTCTGATTTTCGTTAATACACGCTGCTTTATTTGTAAATCAAACCCCTCTTCTCTACTGATCATATAGGTATGGTTATTTTGGAACGGTATGTTTTGCAAATAAGTCGCAATTGCATTTGCACATCGGAAAGAAATTCCCTTAGACGCATCATGTGATGACAATACGACATGCAACTTATCTAATAGCTCTAATTCTTCTTCAGAAAACACTTCAATCATCGCTTTATTTCTCATCCAATTTATCCGAAATTCTCCCGCTGTTACTTTCAAAGGTGGGTGTAATACGACTTTCCCCTGTTCCATGCCCATCTCACAAAACGGAATTTTCTGTAACGTTATTAGGTTCGTTCGGTCTAATAATCGATCGGAGAGCTCTTTCGTTGTTTCATCAAAATTCACAGTACCTACAAATATAATATTTTCTCCAATTTCAATTGTTGATGGAATTGAATTCTCAATGTCCTGAACACCCTCATACAAGTTTAAAATACGATTTTTTGTTTCAAGTTGAAGAACAGAGAGAAATGGAGTAAACCAATGCTCAATATGAGACATGTTCATTTCATCAAAAACGATTATATACAGTTGATTTTGATTTTCTTTCGCCTTCATTAACGTCCTAACTAACTTCGTTTCACTTTCAATAAAAGTACCATTCGGATGAAGGTAACCAAGTAAATCATGTGGTTCTTGATACGATGGCGAAATTGGAATCCAAACCAATTCCTCCCCATACTGTAACCCTAATGCTTCTGCATAAGTTTGCACAAAACGTGATTTCCCAACGCCCGGTATACCACCAAGAATCGTTAACATATTTGTTTTTACACTTATATGGAAATTATAAATATCCGTTTCATCCAAATATAGCCCTTTATTATGCACCATACTTTGTACATACTGTAAAAAGGACGATTCACGCTCATCCCATTCCCATTCCTCTTTTTGCACTTTTATATCCTCTACTTCAACTATCTTACCTTCTTCATGCATTCGTTTTTTTAATTGCTCATACACATGATCACTTACAAAATATAATTGATCTTCTACCGCTATTTCTACATACTTCGTCCAGTCACTGCAGTTTATATATTTACATTCCCGTTTCTGTTCAAAATATGCGATTGAGCTAATTGATGACTTTAAGGATATGTTTCCATACAGTCTTCCATCATGCCACAATAATTCGGGAGGCTCAAAGTCTTTCGGAAATTTTGGCATAAGAAATGATAAATAACCGTTGCTAAGTTTTCGTTCTAAAGACTCTCTTTTTTTATTATTTGTAACTTTAGGTGCAGGAATCATTTTATAGCTGCTTGCTATTTCTTTCGGTTCTTCTGTACATATTAACTCCACGTATACATTTCCTCTTTCATAATAAAGACGAAACATCACTAATTGCTTTTCTAATTTCCTCTTCTTTAATTCCGAAAAGATTTTTTCATTCTTTTTATTACTACATACCCCTTCAAATACATATGGTTCATTTGCAAATTGTTCCTGTAAAGTGAATGGTATTGGCGATAAGCATTGTACAAAGAAATTCTCTCCACTCTTCTCTTTCTCAGCTTTTGTAAATTTCCCTAAAAATCTCATATAGTACATTCGTTTTATAAAACTTGGCTGAAGAGCTTTATGTAATCTCACCTTAGTCACCTTCTTTTTTCATACTATTCTTAGTGTATGAAAGAAACGAAAAACTAGAAATAAAAAACCTGACGTTATCCGCCAGGTTCAAAATTAAAACGTATATTAATGAGAAGGAAATGCTTTTTTCTCTTGTAAAATTGCATTATGAGCAATTTTCATTTTAGCAAGTACGTAACGTAATCGATTTTCAGCATTTTCATCTTTACTTTTTTGTAATTCCGCCAAATTTTCAACAGAACTTGCTAAATTTTCAATGACTCCTCTCAATTCAGGATGATGATTAAAAAAAGATTCTTGCACTAATACTTTCCTTAACTCACTAGCTAAATCAATTATTCTAGACAACTGTTCTTTTTCTTCCATTCTCATCCCTCCTGAATATCTTATGTAGTAAATATTCTCTAAACAAAGAAAAAAGCCCTTTAAATAAAAAGGACTTTTTACATTTTTATATTTCCAGTTAATAACATATACAGGGATGTGATAGCCGCAACAATAATTGCCCACATCACATATCTCTCTGCACCTGCAAAACAACGGTTCCCTTGTTCTTTTCTTGCAAACGTGTAAACAATAATTCCAATTCCATACACAATTGAAACGAGTAGTAAATTCTTTAAACCAGCTGCATAAAGAAGCCATACAGAGTAAATCGAAGCAATTAAAGCTAACGCTCCATTTTTTAATTTAGCGTCTTTTAGCTCGTTTGTAATGACTAATTTTAATTGGAATAACGCTGATAATAAATATGGTAATAAAATTGATGTTGATGCAATGAAATACATAATTTGATATGTTGATTCTGAAAACAGAACGATGATAAATATAATTTGAGCAACACCATTTGAAATCCATAATGCCATGTGCGGTGTTTGCTTTTTATTTGTTTTCGTAAAGACTTTTGGAAATACGCCATCTTTTCCTGCTACATGAGAAATTTCAGAAACAAGTAAAAACCAGCCAATTAATGTACCGACAAGTGAAGCAACTAACCCGATATTAATCGCACCTGCCCCCCATGGACCAACAACATGCTCTAATACATGTCCCATTGACGGAGTTTCTAACACAGAAAGTTCGCCTCTTGTCATAGCTCCCATTGATAAGACAGAAATTAAAATATAAATGGACATTACTAAAATAAGCCCCATTACTGTTGCCTTACCAACGTCTCGGCTATTTTTCGCTCTTCCGGATAATACAACCGCTCCTTCAACTCCAATGAAAACCCAAAGTGTTACAAGCATTGTATTTTTCACTTGACCAAGTATAGCAGAAAGTGAGAAGGTTCCTTCTCCCCAAAAATCATGTGTAAATGTGTCCCAGCGAAATGCTGTTACCATTACAGCGATAAATAGTACGATTGGAACTAACTTTCCTATTGTTGCGATAACATTCATAATAGAAGCTTCACGAATTCCAAATAAAATTAGAAAGTGAAGTGTCCATAATAAAAGTGATGCCCCAACGATTGACGCAACATTATTTCCTCCTTTAAAAATTGGGAAGAAATAACCTAATGTACTAAACAGTAACATAATTGTTGCGACATTACCTAAGATTCCTGCTAGCCAATATCCCCAAGCACTATTAAACCCAATATATTCACCGAAACCAGCACGTGCATAACTATAAATTCCACCTTCAAGTTCCGGTTTTTGTCTTGCTAACGTTTGATATACGAGCGCAAGTGGAATCATTCCCATCGCTGTAATACACCAGCCAATTATTATTGCGCCACTGTTTGCTCCTACTGCTAAATCATGCGGTAAACTAAAAACACCGCCACCAACCATCGTTCCAACTACTAATGCGATTAATGGAAAGAATCCTAATTTCTTTTCTATTTGTACCACCCCATCTGTCATTCTAGGTGTTATGTTCGTTCAACTATTAAAGTCACCTTTTTCTCTAATAGACGTTTCTCTTATATTTTTTCAGGAAAACATTACTTATTCTAAAAGAAAATGAACAAAAATGGAATACTTTTTTGAAAAAATGTATAAGTATGCACAAAAAAACCGCTCATTTTGTAATGAACGGTCATTTCAAACATATAAATTTGTATATTTCTTGTAAATTTAACGAAGTAAATTCTCTTTTTGTAAAAATTGTTTTGCGACTTCTTCACTACTTTTACCATTCACATTAACTTCATAATTCATTTTTCGCATTTCTTCATCTGTAATCTTTCCAGATAATTTATTTAATACCTTTTCAAGTTCAGGATATTTCTGTAACGTTTCTTTTCTTAATAATGGTGCTCCTTGATAAGGTGGGAATAACCCTTTATCATCTTTTAGCACTTTTAGTCCGTATTGCTCCAATTCACTATCTGTTGAATATGCATCAATTACGTTAACATCTCCAGATTGAATTGCGCTATAACGCAGCTTCGGCTCCATCGTTTTAACATTCGAGAACTTATAGTTATATAATTTTTGCATTCCTTTATAACCATCTTCACGATCAGCAAATTCCAATGTAAATCCTACTTTGGCTTCCTGCGCAACATTCCCTAAATCAGAAATAGTATTTATATTCTTTTGATCTGCTATTTTTTTCGGCATGGCTAGTGCATATGTATTGTTATACTCCATTGGCATCAACATAATCATATTATATTTCTTTTCCAGTCCAACGCGAGCCTGCTCATATACTTCATCACGATTTGTACTCTTTGGTTCTTCTTTCACGAAAGTAGATAGCGCTGTTCCTGAAAATTCTGGGTACACATCTACTTCACCTGATTTCAACGCTTCAAATACAAATGCTGTTTTCCCAAGACCTGGTTTTAATTGTACGTGTAAATCGGTATCTTGTTCAATAAGCTGCTTATACATTTGAATTAAAATTTCAGGTTCTGATCCAAGTTTGCCCGCAATAACAATATCTTTCTTTTCTGTACTCCAAAGAAATGGAGAAGCAATCATTACTACAACTATACATATCGTTAATATAACACGCTTAGAAGAGCGTTTCGGTCGTTCAAGTATGCGAAGTACTATATCAAAGAATAAAGCGAGTAACGCGGCTGGTACGGCCCCTAAAATGATAAGTGCATGATCATTTCGATCTATACCTAATAATATAAGCTTACCTAGCCCACCAGCACCAATGAGAGCTGCTAATGTAGCCGTTCCAACAATTAATACCATCGCTGTACGAATACCGGCCATAATGATAGGCAATGCAAGAGGAAGTTCTACCTTCCACAACCTTCTCCAACTATTCATCCCCATAGCTCTCGCGGCTTCTATTAGTGATTCATCTAATTCCCTTATTCCTGTATATGTATTTCGTAAAATAGGTAATAGTGCATACACAACTAATGCGATAATCGCTGGAAGTTTTCCGATTCCTACTAACGGAATTAATAGTCCGAGTAATGCAAGTGATGGCACTGTCTGCATTACCGCAGAAGTTCCTATTATAAATTCAGCCATTCGTTCTTTTCTTGTTAATAAAATGCCAAGTGGCACCGCTATAATTACTGCAAAAAATAATGAAATAAGCGATATTTGTAAATGCTCACTTAATGCAGTTAGTAATTCTATTTTTCGTTCTTGGAACGTTTGTATAAAATTAGTCACTGTTTAACCTCTTTCCTTCATTTGTTCAACAATGTAATTGACAATATGACGACTTGTTAACGCTCCAATATATTGACCGTTTTCTTCAACTGGAACGACCTCCTCGTCACGCACACGAACTAGCGCTTCTTCTAAAGAAGAATGTAATGATAGTGCCTGCCCTTCTAATTGCACACTTTGATCAAGCGGCAATACATCTGCTACACTTTTCTCCTCATACCAAGTTCGTCCACGATTTCCAATGAACTCCTCTACAAATTCATTTTTCGGATTATGTATAATTCCTTCTGGTGTATCTAGTTGAACAACTTTTCCTTCTTTCATAATACAAATGCGATCTCCAAGTGATAATGCTTCTTGCATATCATGTGTTACGAACACGATTGTTTTTTGAATCTTTTTTTGCAACTGTACAATATCCTTCTGAAGCTGTTCCCTACTTAATGGATCTAACGCACTAAATGGTTCATCCATAAGAACGATTTTCGGGTTTGCGGCTAATGCTCGCACGACACCGACACGTTGTTTTTGTCCTCCTGACAATTCATCAGGCATACGATCTCGATATATATCCGGATCTAATCCAACCATATGTAACAAGTCATCGACGCGTGCTTTTATTTCCTTTTTGCTCCATTGCCTCATTTCAGGAACAACTGCAATATTTTCAGCGATTGTCATATGAGGAAACAAAGCAATCTGTTGCAACACGTATCCTATATCCCAACGTAATTCGTTTATATTATATTGTTGAATATCTTTTCCATCGATTAAAATCGACCCTTCAGTCGTTTCGATTAAACGATTAATCATCTTCATTGTCGTTGTTTTCCCGCAACCACTCGGACCGATGAGAACAAAAAATTCTCCCTTTTTAATTTCTAAATGCAATGAATCCACTGCTTTCGTGCCATCTTCATACGATTTTGACACATGATTAAATTGAATCACAAATACAACTCCTTTACTGTTGTTTCCTTTATTTTGATGGAATATGGCATTCATTTCAAATGATACGCTTTTAAATTAAAAAAGAGCTCGCATTTGAGCTCTAACGATCGAACAATATTGTTTTCATAATAGCAGCATATTCGCGAACATACATTTTTCTCTTAGAACGAATTGGTGTTTCAGCAGCTAGTGCCTCCATCTTCATGCCTAAACGCTTTGCAATTATTTTCGTTCGATATAAATGATACGTATTACTTACAACTACCGCATGTTTCACATTATATAAATCCATACTAAACTTTAAGTTTTCATACGTATTTGTAGATTGATCTTCTATTAAAATACGACTCTCATCTATACCATGTACCATTAAATAGTTTCTCATGCTATGAGCTTCCGGTATATCTTCATCTTCTCCTTGGCCACCTGAAACAATTACTTTCGCTTCAGGATGGGAAAATAAATACTCCAACGCTACATCCAAACGATTTTGAAGAGATAAAGACGGTCTATCTCCAAATAACTTTGCACCCAGTATAAGAACGTACGGAGAGTGATAGCTCAACTTTTCACGAGCAACTTTGTTCATTCGAAACGTCATATAAATGATGTATAGTGGCGGTAATAATAAAATCATAAGAAAGATCCATTTGTTCATAAATAAGTATTCACTCCCTTTCTTGTTATTATATAGAAAAAGAAAGGGAGGCAGAAGTGTTTTTTCAAACGATTGATTTATTAGAAACATGCGCCGCTACTTTACGTTGTGATAGTACATAATAAATAGCGATTCCTAATGAGAAGATCAATATGCAGCTTAATACGTAAAACGGCAGCATGACTCCAACTTTAGATACACCCGCTGTAAACAACATTAATAATAAAATTCGTATTCCAGTACCAATTAGGCGAAATAAGCTGTCTACACGTCCCATTACTTCATTTGGAATTTCCTCCATCATCAATACATTTCTCGCCACTCTTGTACCCGCATTTCCAACTGCATGAAAAATTGCAAGTCCATATAAGAAAATTACGGAAGGTTCAATACTCATTGCGGTAATTGAAATTACATAAATGAACATCGTCATAACGATTGAAACTTCTGTTTTTACATATTTCATTATGAGTGGAATACAGATTCCTGCAACAACCGCTCCAACACCGTACATCATCCCCTCTATTGCGTATACAGAGGCATTGGCTTTAAGTATATCCGAAATATAAACTGGTATTAAATAATTTGCCATCATAACACCTATAAACGGCATATAAGTGGCCAGTAAGAACCAAAAGAGCTTAGGACGTTTTTTCATAAAGTGAATTCCTTCAAATAATTGCTTCTTAAATGTTATTTTTCTTTTCACTTCTTTTTTCTTTACGTACGGTATACATAAGAAAAGAAAAAATGCTCCAGCAAAAGTTAACATGTCTACTAACAAAATCCACTTCAAAGATACAATTTCAATTAAGAAGCTCGCGGCCGCTCCAGAAATAACTTGTGTTAACTGTCCTTGTATTTCCATCGTTCCACTTAAACTTTTATAATGTTCCGCTTGAAATATCTCTTGGTTGAACGCAAATATTGTAGGATAAAATAATAAATAGTAGAATGATCCGGCTATATAAATAAGAATATAGTGAATAGAATGATAAGGTTGCCCAGCAAATCCCCATATAAACATTATTCCAATTACAGCTATTCCGATTCCTTCGTTACATAGCAATAAAGATTTTCTTGAAAAACGATCAATACTTTGCCCAATGAATGGTGTTAATAAAAACATAATGAGGGTTGCAATGATAGAAACATAACCAAATGTTGTCTCTCCTCCACTCTCTTTAATTAACAGCCACGGAATCGTTATCATAACAATTCCGGAACCAATAGCAGATAGACTATTGGCCCCTAGAATGTAATACAAGCGAGAATCATGATAAAGGGAGGACATATCACTCCACTCCTAGTTGCTTTTTCACCTCTTTATATACGCTCATATATGCTTTTAACTCTTTAACTACATCATGAATTAATGGTTTCGCATCTTCCCCAAGTTCCCCATCTTGCACATGTAATCCATCAAGCACAACTTGTTTTGGAATTGCATTTGCATAAACACCTCTAGCGACCGTTCGCATGCTGTTTAATGCATTTATTCCACCTTTACCGCCACCAGCAACCGCTAACAACGCAACTGGTTTATGAATAAATTCACTACTACTTAAGTAATCTAAAGAGTTTTTCAGCGCACCGCTCATCGCATTATGATATTCTGGTGTACATAA
The DNA here is from genome assembly GCF_022663475.1 of Bacillus cereus group sp. BfR-BA-01382. Lineage (NCBI taxonomy): Bacteria > Bacillati > Bacillota > Bacilli > Caryophanales > Bacillaceae > Bacillus > Bacillus cereus group sp. BfR-BA-01382. Next base: position 21,955 of record NZ_JAKUFQ010000053.1, on the reverse strand, counting down.
TACAACCCCATCCGCAGCTTTCACTAACGTTTTCAATTTTTTTACTGCCTCTAAATCACGTTGTGACTCTTCTCCATTGTATAAAGGTAACTCCTCGATTGCTAAATCATATAATTCCCCTTCAAATTGATCCGCAATATATTTTGCCACCACGCGAGTTCTGCCAAATTTTCTTGGTGTACCGTTAATAACGACTAGTTTCATGATTATTTCTCCCCTTTGTTTTTAAGTTCTACTTATATATTATCAGAAATTTCTATACAAAATACAATATAAAGAGTTAACTTGTTTCATAAAATAGTATGATAAACAAAAAAGAACTCATACTTTCGTATGAGTTTCGTACAATTACTTCGTTTCATCTCTCAGACTCAATGTACCTAAACTTTCATTTGCTTCAAAATGATTATATGCTTTTTCCGCTAATTTTTTCCGTTCTTCTGGTAATTCTATATATTTCATTACGTTTTCAATTATTTTTTCGTACGGAGTAAATACAATTCCCGGCCACTCTACCTCATCTTCTGGATTACTATTTTCGGAAATAATAAATTTTTTATTTGCGACTGCATAAGACACGCGAGGTGTTTCAAGAATTCCTGATAAGTAAAAATGAATATTTAATATAATTTTAGCTCTAGCAATCAATTCATTTCTAACAATTCCCCACGCATTATTTTTAAAAACTATATTTAAATTTGGGGCAATCGCTTTTAGATGATCAAAAATAGCTTGTCGCCTCGGATTAAGAGCACCTATAAACAGAATATCAATATCTTCAGTAATGTCATCTTCAAATGCATCTTTTTTTATTTCCAAAGTTGGAGCATAGTTCATTTTTACATGTTTTATTTCTTTTCCTACCCCTTTTTGTTTTAGCCATTCTATATTTTGTTTACTATAATCCCAAATCACTCTATCTTTTAATAATATTAAATAAAGGGGGTGCGCATATGGACTTCCTTCGTATAGCTGTTCTAAATTATAAATAATTGCATCTTTCGGAAGAAGATTCGGGTTATATGCGTATGTATGTGCTCCAAAAACAACTGTATTCTTTACATTTTCCAGTATTGTTTCTGATATAATTACTGTATTTCCCTCCTGCTCCAACCGCCACTTTAAAGCTCGCGCAACATCTATGAAACTACCGTATGTCTTTGGGCATATAAAAAGACAATAATCATATTCTTTATTCAAATAAGCTTCCATTAATTTTAAATTATTTTTATATAAATCTACATCCGGATGTTTAAGTACTAACTCATTTGCATGTTTTCTTGCTACTTTATATAATCCAGCATAATAAGCAGCGATGCATCTTCTTAATTCGATTCTTTCACGATGTTCATCTAATACATCCATGTTTAAAAGAAGATTTGCGATACAATACGCTTTTAAATGATCACGATCATAATAATAGTCTAGTAGTGGCATCAATTCTTCATACGTATTTCCATGCACCGATTCTCCTAGTTCAATCGCCCATCGCATTAATTCCATGATTACTCCACTACTCCTTTAACCGAAAATGTATTTAATAAAATTTCGCATTATTCTCTACTACATTTGCTATATGAAATGGAATCTCTTCTTTAATCGATTCCAAATACTTTTGCGACACGGCCCCTAAATGTTTTTTATGAGGTATATAGAAAGCACTAATAGAAATTTCATAGTCAAATAAGTAATCATACACATGATAATCTACAAATAAAAGATCATCCTTTGGAAAAGGAATTTCCTTTCCTTGCAGAGCATACATCAAAGCAATATTGTTTTGAGATCGTAATCGATACAACCTTGCAAGTTGGTATAATGGTTCAGCCCGAGTTGGTCTATATTCCCACGCTTTTTGAAAATAAAAAACAGCTAATGCTAAATATTTCTCTTCTTGCCCTTTAACAGTTTCTTTTTCATCAGCATCTGTCACTTCATTTTGTTTATTTGCTGAACGATTTGCTAACTGCTCATAACAAAACCCTATTCGCAATAACGAATAGAATACCTCTTCAACCCAACCCCCTGCTTCCACTCGTTTTTTATACCATTTAATCGAATCTTCAAATTGACTTAAATGAAAATAAGTTTGGGCTAAATAAAATAAATATCTTATATGCAAATCTGGCGTTGTTTCTGGGTCGTTTATTCCTTGTAACAACAACCTCTCATCTCTTTCAAATTTATCAGCTTTACTCCCGCCATCTCCGGGATCATTCACGACAAGAGTCTCTAACCGATCTACCCTCGTATTGTAATTCGCTCCAACTTTTGAGCGATCTATATCCCAATACTCATGAGTAACACCGACAGATTTCCATGGTAAAGAAGCTTTCAAAAGACGTGTAAGCCAATATTTAATATGAACATCATATTGCAATGTAAGATAATGATCTTCCGTTAAGCTCGTTTTATCGAAATTCGGATCAACCTCTAAAATCATATCTGCATCTAATATTAATAAATAATCCGCTTCTGGATATGTTTTTTGCGCTAATGAAACAGCTAGGCTTCTGTTATAACCAAAGTTTTTAAACGGCTCATGATGAACCGTTCCAGGTATCTCATTTTCCTTACACCAATTTTCAATAATTTCAGGCGTATTATCCGTCGATCCAGTATCACAAATAGAAACAAAATCTACAATTGATTTTGTTGCATTTAAACATCTTTCCATAATTCTAGACTCATTTTTGACGATCATACAAAGACATAACTTTTTTTCTTCCTTTACAGACTTCACTTGCTCATTTCCCATTTAACCACCTCATATTTTATTAGCACGCTCTTCTCATATGTAACAACATTTTTTAGCTATACTGATGACATAAGCACCCTTTTACTATTTATGAAAACTTCATTTTATTTATTCTTACTTTTATGTTGGGACATATTTCATACTTCGCTTTATATTTGATACAATCAATGCCAAAAAATATAATATGGGAATCCGTACATTTCAAAGTCTAAGGGGAGGTTATATTTTGTTGGATTACATTTGGCTAGATGACAAATCACCAATTTTAGAACAACTACCAAGAAACTTTAAATCTGCAGCTATATTGCTACATCCTTTTATCCAAATGCCTTTAGGATGGGAAAAGTCTGTGAGAAAAAGACCATATGAGCACATCTATCCTAGCACTGAAGAAATCATTCATAATGGGAAATCCGTTTCTTGGAAGGAAATGATATCTTGTAGTGGATTACATTCATACGCAGAATTAGCAATGGCCATGTTGACTTCCATTAGTGCCCTTTCAGAAGAATATAAAAGAGAGGATTTAGCTGAAAAGCTACATTCAAACTTAAAAAAAGATCTTTATTATCCAACAGAAGATTATACGTCTATATTTTTATTACACAAATTACTTAAACTCCTCGGTTCTAAAGGTGCAAGAAATCTATATTTCTCTGAACCAATTCTTGATACAAACGGATTATTACAGGTAAATAATACTACTCCATTAGATATTTGGGACATTAGCAATAATGAGTTAATTATTACTGGCGAAGACAATGAGTATGCGTTTATGAGTATATACGATTCCTTTACAACCTTATTATTAGCTAAAGAAGAAAATATAGAATATATTGTTCAATCAATGAATGTTGAAGCTGTCATTTGTGACAAAAAAACGATGATTGATTGGTATTTGTAAATTAGTAATTTCTTAAACTATAAAAAAGAAACTTGCGCTTATGCACAAGTTTCTTTTCAAAAACATCCTTATTTTTTTACAACTTCATGTCCACCGAACTGATTACGTAGTGCTGAAACTACTTTTCCATGGAATGTATCATCTTCCTGAGAACGATAGCGCATAAATAATGACATCGCGATTACTGGTGCCGCTGCTTGTAACTCAAGCGCAGTTTCAACAGTCCATTTCCCTTCTCCTGAAGAGTTCATTACACCTTTAATGCCATCAAGTTTAGGATCATCTGCAAATGCTTTTTCAGTTAAGTCCATTAACCAACCGCGGATTACTGATCCGTTCGCCCATACTTTTGCAACATCTTCATAATTGAAATCAAAGTCACTCTTATCTAGTACTTCAAATCCTTCAGCGATTGCTTGCATCATGCCGTACTCAATACCGTTATGAACCATTTTCAAAAAATGACCACTACCAACGCGGCCAGCATAAGAATAGCCATTTTCTACTGCTAAATCTTTAAATAAAGGTTCTAATTGGTCATAAATTTCTTTTTCTCCACCAACCATTAAACAAGCACCGTATCTAGCTCCTTCTACACCGCCAGATGTACCGATATCTACATAATGTAACCCAAAGCTTTTCGCTTCTTCAGCACGGCGTAACGTATCTTTATAGAATGAATTTCCGCCTTCAATAACGATATCACCTTCATCTAATAACGGATACACATCTTTTAATACTGACTCTACAACTTCTCCTGCAGGCACCATTACCCAGATCGTACGAGGAGCTTCTAATTCAGCGATCATTTCTTTTAATGTATGACGTGCAGTAATTCCTAGTTTTCCTGCCTTTTCTACAAGCTCTTTATTTACATCGTATACAACTACTTCATGCTTGTCTTCATGTAAGTGTTCAGCTAATGGGAATCCCATTTTTCCTAATCCAATTAAACCTAGTTTCATATTAATCAATCTCCCATTCTATACAAATATATTTAATATCGAAATTAATCCAAGTGCTACAACTGATAGTATAGTCTCCATTGCGGTCCATGTTAATAATGTTTCTTTCACAGTCATTCCGAAATATTCTTTAATCATCCAAAATCCCGAATCATTCACGTGTGATAAAATTAATGACCCTGCGCCTGTTGCAAGTGCTAGTAGTTCAACATTTACACCAGGTGTACTTGCTGCAATCGGTGCTACAATTCCAGCTGCTGTCATCATAGAAACAGTTGCCGATCCAGTTGCGATTCGGATTAGTGCCGCAATTCCCCACCCTAATAATATCGGTGAAATATGCGATTCTTTCGCCATATCTGCAATTGTCGTTCCAATTCCAGAATCTAATAGTACTTTATTAAATGCGCCGCCTGCACCAATCACTAACAATATGTTTGCAATTGGCCCAAGGCAATCATTTGTAAATTGTAATACTTTATCTTTAGAAAATCCTTTTGCATAACCAAGGCTAAAGAAAGAATAAATCGTTGCAATTAATAAAGCGACTATTGGATCTCCAATAAAGTGTAACACTTGTGCAAGTTGACTCGTTTTATGTAACGCTACTTCAGCAATGGATGCACCAAGCATAAGAAATACTGGAAGTAAAATAGTAAACAATGTATTTCCGAAGCTAGGAAGTTCTTTCTTCTTATCTCTTTCAATAAATTGCTCCGCTATATCTAATGGTACTTCCTTATGGATACGAGCACCAATCCATTTCCCGTAAAGTGGACCTGAAATAATTGCAGTTGGAAGTCCGACAATTAACGCATATAAAATTGTCTTCCCTACATCTGCTTTAAAAATACCAACTGCCGCCATTGCCGCTGGATGCGGTGGAACAAGTCCGTGTACGACTGACAGTCCTGCTACTAGCGGAATACCGATTGTAATAAGTGATACCCCAGTTTCTAACGCAATTGTAAATACTAACGGAATTAATAGGACAAATCCAACTTGGAAAAATACCGGAATCCCTACTAAAAATGCAACGAACATCATCGCCCAGTGAACTCGTTTCTTCCCAAAACGATTAATTAATGTGTTAGCGATACGTTCAGCACCACCAGATTCGGCCATCATTTTTCCAAGCATCGTTCCTAGTGCTAAAACTATTGCTAAAAATCCTAACGTATTACCAAGCCCTAGTTTAATAGAATCAATAATTCCTGGATCTTTTGGTGAAGTTCCAATTAAAGGCATTCCCATTGCTAATCCTACACCAATTGCTGTTAAAATTAATGCGACAAATGGATGCCATTTTACTACCGTAATAAGTAAAAGTAGTATGACAACTGCCGCTAGTACGATCCCAACTACCATTTCTCCCAATCCCCCTATTATTTACGTTGGAAAGCAGCTATACAATCAAATTCTTCTTTCAAGCGATTGTAAAGTCGTTCATACATATAAAACATTTCTAAATATATAGCCGTATTTTCTTTATTCGGTACATGGTGATGAACAATATCAATCCAATCCTTTACCTCTTCAAGAGAATCAATTTTTCCTACAGCATATAAAGCAACTGCCGCTGCCCCAAGCGCAGATGCTTCATGACTTTCAGGTACAAGCAATTCTTTCCCCATCATATCGGACAACATTTGTCTCCAAAATGCAGATTTCGCAAACCCTCCTGAAACTCGTATTTCAGTAAGTGGCCCTGTACAATCTCTAATTGCGAGTGCTACTGAATATACACTCATACAAACACCTTCCATCACTGCACGTATAAAATGTTCTCGCTTATGTTGAAGATTGATTCCAAAGAATGTACCACGAGCATTTGCATTCCAGTAAGGTGCGCGTTCTCCAGATAAGAAAGGTAAGAACAATAGCCCATCCGCTCCAGCTGGTACGCTTTCTGCATATTTAATTAATAAATCATAAGGATCAATTCCGAGCTTTCTTGCTACTTCTTGCTCTGGACTACCAAATTCATCACGTAACCATCTCAGTAATATTCCGCCGTTATTCGTTGGACCACCGATTACCCAGTGCTCATCTGTTAATGCGTAACAAAACGTTCTCCCTTTCTCATCTGTATTTATATTTGATGAGATTGTTCGAACCGCACCACTCGTTCCAATGGTAATTGCAGCCGCACCCGGTGATATCGCCCCAACTCCTACATTTGCAAGAACCCCATCACTTGCTCCTATGACAATTGGTGTCTCTGCACTTATCCCCATCTTCTGTGCTAATTCTGGCTTCATACCTGATAAAATATATGTAGTTGGTACAGGGGTTGATAATTGTTCTGGTGACATATGTAACATAGTTAAAACATCTTCATCCCAGTTTAATGTTTCTAAATTAAATAACCCCGTAGCAGAAGCAATCGAATAATCAACTACGTAGCGTGAAAATAATTGGTAAATCACATACTCTTTAATGGAAATGAATTTATAAGCACTTGTATATAACTCTGGTTCCTCTTCTTTCATCCATAACAATTTAGAAAGTGGTGACATCGGATGAATTGGTGTACCTGTACGTCTATAAATTTCATGCCCATTCATTTGTTGTAATAATTTTTCTGATTGCTTCGTACTTCGATTATCTGCCCAAATGATAGAACGCGTTAATGGCGCACCATTTTCATCTACTGCAATTAATGCGTGCATAGCTGTACTAATACCGATTGAAGAAATATCTTCTGGTAATACATTACCCTTTTCGATGGCAACGCTTACACTTTTGTATACAGCGGCACATATTACATCAGGATCTTGCTCAGCCCATCCGACGTTCGGTTGAATAATTGGGTAATCGATTGCATGTGATGCAATGACTTTTCCTTTTTCTGTGAACACAACCGTTTTCGTACTTGTGGTACCGATATCAATCCCGATTACTCTCCCCCTTGTTTCCATGCGAATCTTCCCTTCATTTCTAGCAAAATACGATTTAGTAAACCGTTTACATGAATTAGTATATAAAATATTTTTTCATTTATCAAGTTATAAAAAGAAAATTTTTTTCATATAAAAAAATAAATCTACTCATTCCATTTCACTTATACACTAAATTTAGCTACTCCTTGCGGTAAAATTACGTTATATTCGTTACGCAATACACTCTTTCCTCTCATTAACAACACATACATAGTCCTCCATACGTTCTACTCATTTGCATGAAGAAAGAGTTGAAAAGCAATATTCATTTTTAGCGGTCACGTAATATCGCTATCAAGCCAAGAAAAGTAACTACCCGCAGAATGAAAATTCTGTGCATTTTGCTCTTGTTTATTGTTTTAAGTTCACTAGTCCTTTTGTCTTGATAAAAATAGAGCGCGGCCCCTACTATTACTTTTTTATCTTGTAAATATATCTTGCATACTATAAAATTCAACAGTATTTTTATTTTTCAGAAAAATAAAACAATAATATAGAATTTATTGTATAATGTTGTAAAAAGATGTCGGAGGGATTTAATGTTAAATACAATATCTCAATTCACAATTAAGCTTTCATCAATTCTTTTATCACTCTTACTATTATTAAATTTACCTTATTTATTTATCACTCAACAAGGATTTACCTTTCAACCAATTTATTTTTTTAATCAGATCGTTACCATGTTAAAACAGGTCTTCTCCCTTGAATCATTAGTGATTATAGGATCAGACCCGAAGTTTGGCCATTTCAAAAAAACACCATTATTTCCAACTGTTTTAGAACCTTACCTATATTCATTTACTATATTATTTTCAGCCTTTTTTCTTGCTCTCTTTTTATCATCTAGCATGGCATTTTTTTATTTTTTAGCAAAAGATTATATAAAAAAATGGATAAACCGAATTGTGTTCATATTAGAAGCTGTCCCTGATATGATGATGATGATTTGTTTGCAAATATTTTTCATATGGGTACTTCAGAAATTTGGGGAATCTCCTGTCACTATTATTTCTTTTAATGAAAATCGAGCTTATTTACTCCCTATTTTATCATTAGCTGTCTTACCTACATTACAAATGTTTCGGATGATGGTGTTATACATAAAAGAAGAACAAGGAAAACATTACGTAGAGGTTGCATATGGAAAAGGCCTTTCATCAAGTTATATATTATGCATTCATTTATTCAAAAATATATCTATCCACTTCTTCCACCATTTAAAAACGATTTTTGTTTTCTTACTTTCTAATTTATTCATTTTAGAATTTGTTTTTAATATGGAAGGCATTTTTCAATTTTTATTTAATAAGGCGTTTGTTTCACCTCCAGCTACATTTATTATACTTGTTATGATTATTTTACCGTTTTACGCCATTTTCCAAATAATCTCATTCATGATGAATAGATGGAAAAAGCAATTGAAAGGAGTATCATTATGAAATCTATTTGGAAATCAAAACGCTTTTTAATCGGCTTTACTTATTTATTCATACTTATTTCAGCTAGTTTTATTTATAGTTGGTTCTTTAAAGATAACATCCCAAAACCTCCTCAGTTACTTTACAATGAAAATAACGAATTACTTGGAAAGGCTCCCTTTCCACCATCGTTAATTCCACCTTTTGGATCTGATCGTTTTGGAGAGTCTGTTTTCTTACAAATTGTAGAAGGAGCAAAATTTACTATTTTATTAGCCGTGGCAATTAGCTTCTTTCGAATTTTATGCGGAACATGTATAGGAATCCTCTTAAGTTTATTTGCTCCAAAACTCAAGAGATTTTTCCAGTCATGCTCAGAAGTTTTTTATTATATTCCAACTCTATTTATCGCATTCATACTTATCACGCCCGTTAATATTGTAATCACGTCAAATGCTGATGGGGTAGATCCAAATATTTCATTTACGTTTTATCAAGTACTCGTACTTATTTTCGTCGCTCTGCCTACACTTTCTTTATACATATCCTCAGAGGTTGATGAATTTATGAAACAAGATTACATCTTAAGTTCACAATTACTGGGGGCTAGTCGTTTTCATATTATTAAAAAACACTTACGAGTCTTATTACTTGACCGCTTATTTGTATTATTTATGGAACATATCGTCCAAACACTCATACTCGTTATCCATTTAGCGTTGCTTAACATTGTAATTGGCGGCATACAAATGCGTGAACTCTATGACGGAGTGCTCAAACCTGTTTCTCTATCTAATGATTGGGCAGGCCTTATTGGATTAAATCGTAATGAAATGAATCTTTCATGGTGGATTATTTTTTATACTCTCGCTTCATTCTTTATTACGATTCTATTTATTAAGCTTATGACCATCGGGATTCAAGATGCACTGAAAGCAAGAGATTCGCAAATTGTAGCAATTCAAAACGTTCCAGATCATAAAAAATTTGTTAAACATAAAGATTCTTTTTCGTTTGCAAATAAAGTAAACCTTTAATCGTTTCTCATTAATCAAGTATTAATTGGCATCGATATTAGTAGAAAATAAAGAAGATGATCCCTATTAAATACAGGGATCATCTTTTTATGCCGTCTAACTTTTTTTACATGTCCTTTGCTAGACTCACAATTTTTATATTTAAAGTGAATTATTTGCAATCACAATTATGTTTTTTAAAATCAATTACCATACGCCCTTGAATTCTACCTTGTTCCATTTCTTCGAATACATTTTGTACTTTATCTAGCGAACAAGTTTGAACAACCGGCACTACTTTTCCTTCTGCCCCAAACATAAACGCCTCTTCCAAATCTTTACGAGTACCAACTAGAGAACCAACTACTTCAATTCCATCCAGTACAAGTCGCGGGATGTTTAAGTCCATTGTTTCTACTGGTAGCCCTACTGCAACTACTTTACCGCAAGCACGTACTGCATCAACTGCTGAGTTAAAGGCTACTTTAGAGACTGCTGTTACTACCGCAGCATAAGCGCCACCAAGCTCCTCTTGAACAATTTTATCAGCAGGACCTTGAGAAATTGGATTGATAGTCATATCAGCACCAACTTCTTTCGCTAAGGCTAATTTGTCGTCATTAATGTCTACTGCGATTACCTTTGCACCAAATACATTTTTAGCATATTGGATAGCTAAGTTACCTAATCCACCGCAGCCATAGATTACAATAGGTTGACCAGGTTTAATATCTGATACTTTAATAGCTTTATATGTAGTTACACCAGCACATGTAATTGATGATGCTTGAGCAGGATCTAATCCTTCTGGTACTTTTACCGCATAATCAGCTGTAACGATACATTGTTCAGCCATACCACCATCTACTGAATAACCTGCGTTTTTAACTTCACGGCAAAATGTTTCTCTACCAGTTACGCAATATTCACAACGTCCACAAGATTGGAACATCCATGCAATACTTACACGGTCACCTATCTTTAGCGAATTAACATCATCAGCTATTTTCGTAACAATACCTACACCCTCATGACCAAGAATACGGCCATCAGTGTTACCAAAATCATGATTCGCAACGTGTAAATCAGTGTGGCAAACTCCACAATACTCTACATCTACTAACGCTTCACCTGAGCGTAACGGACGTAATTCTTTTTCAACCACTTCGATGTTTGCTTTGCTGTTTTTATTAACCACTACTGCTTTCATATGTGATCTCCCCTTTAGTGTTCTAGCGTTTTAATGAGTTTATCTCACAACTACTTTCCTCACTACTTTGGCTAGTTACCGTACCAAATTTAAGTATTCAATCATCATTACATGTTCATCATAACATGACACTTCATAAACAAATTGTGAAATTATGAACAATATTTGAATCATTACACAAATCGGTCTTTATTTTTAATTTTTAAAAATGAGAGTTTATCACTGACTATATGTAAGTCATACATTTCTAAAAGAAAAGAAAATAAATTAACAAACTTCTCAACGATAAAAAAAAGCTCTTTACTCAATATTTTCTACATTTAAACACTTAGCTTCACAGTAATAGCCTTTACCGCCAACATAAACTTTTTCTATTTTATTTTTGCTATTGGTTGCTAATTTAACTAATATTTCGGAAGGCGAGTGTAAAGAATAACCTTGTTCAAATACATAGACTTCTTTTTGCAAATAGTGCTGTTCATAAAGGTAGCAAGCTAATGCACCGTTTGAAGTTCCAGTCGCTGCTTCTTCATTAATGTCGTATAGTGGAGCAAAATTTCTGCATATAATTCGATTGTCATTAAAAGTATATAGATGCATCCCAACAACATTATAATACTTGCTGATTTCTTTAATTTTTTCAAAATTAGGTTGCAGTGCATGTAATTGTGTTTCGCTTTTTATAGGAATTAAAATATCTTTTAAGCCCGTGGAGACAATTTGGATTGGGTATTTATTGTCTATATCTTTAATGTCAAAACAGTCGGTGAACTCATTTGGAGATACAACATCATAGAATATCGGTTTATTTTGTTCCATGAATATGATGTCATCTGTTATGGTAATAGTAAGAACACCGCTGTTCGTTTCAATCGTATAGCGATTCTTGAAAATTTTATTTAAATGCATCAGTATCGCGAAAGAGCCAATTGTGGCATGACCACATAAATCAACTTCTTCTTTTGGAGTAAAATACTCAAATTTATAATCAGCAATTTCAGATTCTGATATAAATGCGGTTTCCGCATAACCCAGTTGTTTCGCTATTGTCATTTTTTGAGTAGTGGTCAATGTATTTGTATTCTCAATAAATACCACTCCTGCTTTATTTCCGCCTTTATGATCCTTGCTAAATGCACTTGCAACATAAACGGATATTTTCATAAGACACCTTCCTCACTTATAGTAAATTATATATAGAAAGCACTACATATAAATGCAATTGGATAAATTATCCATAAAATACGAGACAAACTATTTTTAGCATTTGAACTCTCCAAAAATAGTTTGTCCACAGTCTGAAAGCTCTTCATTTGAAGAGCTTTTTTATATTCGCTTCATCGAAATCGTTTCACGTATACTTTGTAAATTTTTAAGCGTTTCCTCTTGTCGCTGCAACGACAACCCTACATACAAAGTATCTAATAAGCTTAACTGTGCTAATCGTGATGAACTTGCTTCTGTGCGGAACTCAGTCTCACGTGTTGATGTATATAACGTTATATCAGCAAGTTGACTTAATGCTGATTTCTTATAGCTCGTAATCGCAATAATTTTGGCCCCTCTTGCTTTCGCTACTTCTAATGCTTCAAGTAATCCTTTATTGCTACCAGAGTGAGAAATGCCAATAACAACTGAATTTTTCGAGAGTAAACCTGCTCCCATAATTTGAAAATGCGAATCAGTATGAGCGATACAAGAAATACCCGTTCTCATAAACTTATGATACGCATCCATCGCAATAATACCAGAGCCACCATTTCCATAAAACTCAATTCGACTTGCTTCTTGCAAGGCTCGTACAGCCTGCTCAAGTGCTGTTTCATTTAGCAAATGTAAAGTATCTTGCAGTCCTGTAATATGCGAATGAAAAACTTTTTTAGCAACAGTTACCATACTATCTTCTGCTGATACCTCTTCATGAATATTTTGCATTGGTGTATGTACAATTTCACGGGCTAATGTAATCTTTAAATCTTGAAAACCTTGCAAACCAAGGTGTTTACATAAGCGGAATATCGTAGCTTCGGAACTATTCGTAACTTCAGCTAATTCTGTAATAGATTTATGTACAACATCTTGTGGATGTTTCAAAATATGTTCGGCAATACTTCGCAATTTCGGTGATAAACCATTTAACGAAGCCTGAATCTTTCCAATCCCACTTCTTGTACCAGGCATAGCATATCTTCCCCTTCCATCGTAGCTTTATCCTGTAAAAATCGATTAGTTTAACTAATCATCAGTGAGGATGGTCCCCCCTGATTAGAGTTTCACTTTATTGTACCTAATTATTAAAAGAAGAAAAACCTATATTAGGGATTACTATAAATTTTAATTGCTCCTATGTATTCTGTCATACGATATAACAGAATTATTCATACTTATGAATAATTCTCCCCATGTTTCACTGCGTATAATGCGGCTTGCGTACGATCATCCACTTCCAATTTAGCTAAAACGTTTGAAACGTGTGTTTTCACAGTTTGTTCTGTAATATGAAGTTCTGCTGCAATCTCCTTGTTGCTTCTTCCTTTCGCAATTTCACGAAGTACCTCTTGCTCTCTTTTCGTTAACATTGAAAAAGGATTTTCTATTTCCTTCTTTACTGCGGAACGCCCCATTAATGCAGGTGTTACTTTCGGGTGAAAATTCGCATTTCCTTGATGTACTGCAATAATAGAAGCGACAAGTTGCTCAGGTTGTACTTCTTTTAATTGATAACCATCTGCTCCAGCTTCAAGTGCTGGTATAACATAATCTTGCTCTGAAAAACTACTTAATATAAGTACCTTTATCGTCTCATCGTATTGCTTTAGACGTTTTGTCGCCTCAATTCCATCCATTTTCGGCATTGATACATCCATTAGTACGACATCTGGTTTTTCTTTTTGCACGAAATGTAATGCCTCTTCGCCATTTTCCGCTTCCCCAATAATTTCAAATTCTCCTCTCGTTTTCAAAAAGAATACAAGTCCTCTTCGAACGATATGATGATCCTCAACTAATAGCAATTTAATCTTCAATCTTATTCTCCCCTTCAAATCGGCAATTGAATTTCTATTTTTGTACCCTTTCTCAGCTCTGTTATAATTTGAAACGATCCCTTCATTAATTGAATACGTTCCTTCATACTTTTCAGGCCAAGTGCTGACTCCCTTACTTGATCTTGTATAAATCCTATTCCATTATCTTCTATGTAAAAAAATAACTGGTTATTTTCTATTTTTAAAAGAACATGTACCTTTTCACACGAAGCATGCTTTTTACAATTATGTAGCGCCTCTTGGCTAATACGCCATAAAACTTCTTCTATTTCATCCCCAATTGAAACCATCCCATCAATTCGAACTTCCACTTGAACTCCTAACAACTTCCCGTAATTTTGAATTGCTTCTGCTAATCCTTTCTCTAATCCTTCAGGTCTTAATTGCCAAATTAATAACGTCATCTCTTGTAATGCTTCTTGTGATAATTCTCCAATATAACTTAACATCTCTTGCAATTCTCTATCTTGCGTCATATTCAAAGTACCTTTTGCTGTTAGCATAATAGAAAATAACAATTGTTTTACTGAATCATGTAAATCACGTGCAAGTCGATTTCTTTCCGCTACCACTACATATTTACGTTCTTTCTCAACTAATTGAATACGTTGTATTGTCGTTCCAATTTGAAATGCAATTGATTCTAATAACGCTAACTCTTCCTCAGAAAAATGTGTCTTATGAGGCGCGGCTACATTTAATAGGCCAAATTTCTCTGATCCAGACCTAAGCGGAATTGTCGCATGATGTGTAACATCTTCTGTCTCTCCCCAATTACATTCAATTGCATCTTCTATTCGCTTACATTCAATAATATTAGTCGCTTTTTCTAATCTCCCATTCACAAAACGTTCTACACACCAACAGTTTCCTTCACACATCGGCTTCTTCTCTTGCCACGTAAGAGCCTCTGGTAAATTTTCGTCTACAAGCATGCTATGCTTTCCACTTTCATCAATAAAGAATATCCACCCTGTTTGTAAATTCATTACTTGTAACAATGTATGCAACACTTTTTCTAACATATCCTGTAAGTTTGTTGCTTCATTTAATAATTCAGCAATTTCTTTTAATGCTTCTAAACGATGCATCTCTTTTTCTTCAAAGTTCATTCTCATCACCAACTACAATTATAACATTAAGAAATTTCTAAATTCTATAAATAAAAAAAGAACCGAATTCCTTCAGCCCTTTCTTTATATCAATCATTTTATTATTGTTATTCTATCCAATGTTGGAATCAGAATTTTTGTTAACAAGCGATTCTACTTTAGCTGTCCGATAAAGATTGTCCACCATGAATATGCTGTAAACTTTCAGTAGTAACAACCATATTCGCTGCCGGCATTTGCACTTGATTCTTATGGAATATAGACATTAATTCAAATCTTACTTGTCTAGAAGTTTCAAAATAATCTTCTGGCTTTATTAAACCTGTAATACAAAATTCATAGCCAACATATTTCAGGTTAGGATTTAAGTCTGTAACACCGACGTATTTAAATGGTTCAACAGCCTCATCCTCTACTCTATAAAGAGTTTGATCCAATTTTTCATTGCATATAACACATACTTCTTCTAACAATTCCTTCACTCTTGTTGGATCTTCCTGATAACTTACCGTGATGCGTTCAATTACACGCATCCATCCTTTATTAAAATTTTGTATCGTTCTAATCTCTCCGTGTGGGATGGTAAGTAATTTTCCTGACCATTCACGTATTTGCATAAAACGAATACTAATCTCTTCAATAGTTCCTGAATTTGTTCCGTTAAAAGTTACAAAATCACCAACTCGAAACTCTTTGTCCGCTAATCTTGCAAAGCCTAATATAACATCTTTTAGCATCTGTTGTGCAGCAAAACCGATGACAACTCCAGCTATCCCTGCACCTGCAATAATACTTTTTATATCTACAAATTGGCTAATTAAATATATGATAAGACTGATGATAATGATATATCTAAAAATAGATCGAATTACACTTTGAATCGTCTGCTCTACCTCTTCATCAAAAAAGCTTGATTTCCTAAAAAACCAATCAATAATACGGTTTATTACAAACGAAATAATGATTAAAACTAAAGCAAATAGCAAAAATCTTAAAAGTAAAAACTCCCTTACATAATTAAAAAATTCTTCAGTATACGTTAATAAACTCATCCATCCACTTCCTTAACTAATAAAAATTCTATACAAAGCCGCTATATTTTTTAAATTCATTAGACATTCTTCTATAAATATACCCTTTTTCATAACCTAAAGGGAGCTGGCAATTGAAATTTTTTATGACTTTACTTTAAAACTACACTACTCATCTCAACAAAAGGAAAACATTTACATTATATCGAATAGTTCATTTGAAAATATTATTACTCACGGAGGTTACAACCAATGGGATATATTGAAGAACTAAGAGAAGTTGTTGGATCAAGGCCACTCAATTTAGCAGGCGTTGCGGTAGCTGTTTTCAATGAACAAGGACAAATATTACTACAACAAAGGCGAAATGGCATGTGGGGTGTCCCAGGAGGTTTTGTGGAACTTGGTGAATCTACAGAAGAAGCTGGAAGACGAGAAGTACTTGAAGAAACAGGAATTGAAATTGGTACACTTCAGCTAGTAAGTGTATTTTCAGGTAAAGAATTTTTTGTGAAATTACCGAACGGAGATGAATTTTACCCTATGACAATCGCTTACCTTTGCAAAGATATTACAGGTGGCTCGCTACAAGCTGATCGAGTCGAATCATTACATGTACAGTTTTTTAATTTAAATGAGCTACCACAAAATATTAGTCCATTCATAAAAAAATTAATTGAGCAAAATGTCGTCTCGGTTTAAACGCAAAAAAGAGACCTTTTTAAAGGCCTCTTTTTCATTTCACTTCTGCATGTAAACAAGATTTAAAATGTCCAAGTGCAAATTCATGCCCTTGCGCATTAAAAGATGCAACTGCCTTTTCATAAACAACAATTTTAAATCCTTTATTATACGCATCTACTGCTGTATGAAGAACGCAAATATCAGTACAAACACCTACAAGATGAACTTCTTCTATTCCTCTTTCTCTTAACTTCATCTCTAAATCTGTTCCAGCAAACGCACTGTATCGCGTTTTATCCATATAATATACATTCTCAGCATTTTTATATGTTTCGTATACTTCTTGCAACTCACCGAATAAGTCTCTACCATTTGTACCTGCTATATTATGAGGAGGGAATAATTTCGCTTCGGGATGATATTCATCATTTTCTTCATGTTTATCAATTGCAAACACTACGTAATCTCCATTTTCAATATATTGCTTCGTTATATGTACAATTTCCTGTTCGATTTCTTGACCTGGTTTTCCGCAAGTTAAAGCGCCTTTTTCCGCTACAAAATCATATGTATAATCAATATTAATAAGAGCTCGTTTCATAACTACTATCTCCCCTTCTCCTGTTTCACAGTAAACAATAGAAAATTTGTTATTACGACATCGTATGTACTATTCGACATTTCAAATGAAATACCTACATTTTTCTTGTAAAACTTATCTTAATCAAAGTTTATCATAAAACAGGCACACAATGACAAAACATATACTTCCCATTAACAAGTCATAAGTTTGATAATTAAACGTAAGTTGATTAACGTCTTGTATAGTAAACCAAATTACTGACATGATTATACTAATCAAGAAGATACGAACATATCGATTCATACCTTCAACCTTTTTCTCCATCATAGTAGTAACAAGTGATTCCTTACTGCTTAATCGTACTAGAAAACGAAATAAATTATTCCCTATTACACCATTCCATCCAAACAAAAAAGCACACTACTTTTTTGAGTAATGTACTTTTTATTCTGATTAAGACGCAGGCTTTGTCTCAAATGTTGCTTGATTAAAACTAATAACCTTTCCTTTCGGGTCATTGTTTTCATACTGAACTGCAGTAATTGTATGACTACCTGTTTCCAGCGTCTTTTCTTTTAATTGTACTGTTGTCTGTGTTGTACTAGTTACTTGATGTTTATCTGTATACATTTGATCTACAAATATGAATGTTTCTTTATCACTTTGAAAATTAGAAAGTTCTAATTCAACTTGCTGAATTAAAGTATCCTTTTTGATGAATACAGTCGGTATATTTCCATTTTCAGAAGTACCATCTGGAGTAATAACTTTTACTTTCCCTTCTCCAATTGACATTGCGCCTTCAGGAAATACAACCATATTCTCATCACTTGCGTTTACAACTTGTTCTTCCTGTTTTGATTGCGCGTCCTCTTTTTCCTGTGGAGCACCGCAACCTACTAATAACAATACAGACAATCCAGTGATTATGAATTTTTTCAAAATTCATCCCCCCTGTCATTTGATTATAATTTATTATACAAAAATAACTTTTAAAACTTTTATGAACATATAGAAGCTTGCTCACGATTAATGTATCATACTTTCCTTAATAGAACATTAATTTTTTTTATGAAATAAATAGTAATTCCTTCTTATTTATCATTTTAGCCCAACAAATCGATATAATACCCGCTCCAAAATAAAAAGACATTGATATGTCCAATGTCTTTTTATTTTGCACTTTAAAAAACAAATGTTGTGATTTCTTCTACTTCTTTTCTTGGAAGTTTTTTTGGCTTATCTTTCGGAAATCCGAGTGAAATAACCATATTTATTTGTTTTTCAGGCTCAATTTGTAAATATTGGCGCAGTTCATCTTGAGCTAGCAATACTGGCCCTGTCATTGGACAAGTACCAAGTCCCTTTGCATGTGCAGCTAACATTAAGTTTTGTGCCGCTAAACAGCTACTCTTAATCCCTTCTTCTTCCCAAACTGAATCTGGAACAAAAGCAATGGGATCAAATATCTTTTCACGAAACTTTGATTCATATGGTGTTGCCAAGCATACGATTAATACTGGTGCCTCAGAGAAAGCTGTCGCATATGGTCCGAAAGAACGCGTAAGTAATTTCCCTGCTTTCTCTTCTCCATTATCTGTTGCTTTTGCCGCAAGTTTATGTAAAGCATCCCATGTCATTTGTTCAATTTCTTTAATCTTCTCTCGGTTCATAATGACCAAGAATTCCCACGTTTGTGAGTTCGTATCGCTCGGTGCATAACGAGCACAATCAATTATTTCTTTTATATCATTAGTAGATACTTCTTGTTCTGTGAACTTTCTAACACTTCGTCTTCCGTGAATTACTTCTTTAAAACCTTCATAATTCATACATTAAATCCCCTTTTTACAGCGTTTTCAAATCTTGTCCTACGCTTGAATTATATCATGAAAAAAAGCTGAAGGAATATCAGCTTTTTTCTTCAATATTATTTCATAACTTTAAACAATCTAATACTTTCTTCATATGCCACTTGGAGTTTCTTTGTAATTGGTCCTCTTTCGCCGTTTCCAAACTGTTCATCACCAATTTGAACGACTGGGAATATTTCAAGCGGCGTCGCTGTAAAGAAGCACTCATCAGCCTCATATACTTCTTGTAATGAAAACTCTCGTTCCTCTACTTCGATATGTAACTCTTTCGCTAATGTAATAACATAGTGCCGCGTAATGCCCTGTAGAATGAAATTGTCAGCCGGATGTGTAATCAATTTATTATTTTTCACCATAAAGAAATTCGAATGACACCCTTCAGTCACAATGCCATCTCGTACTAATATTGCTTCTTGATACCCTTGTTCATTTATTTTATTTTTAATCATGATATTTGGTAAAAGATTTAATGATTTTATATGGCAAAACTTCCACCTGATGTCCTCTTCTACCGTTACCTTAATCCCTGCCTTCATTGAAGCAACTGGTCTTGGGAACGAAACAAGATTTGCAAAATATGTCGGTTGTAAATCTGATTCATATACATGATTGCGTGGTTGTGCACCTCTTGATATTTGTAAATATACATTCCCATCTTCTTGAAATTGATTTTTTTCAATCATTTGATGTAACTCTTCCACTAATTCTTCCTTCGTAAATGGTGGAATTAGTTTTATTTCTGCCATAGAGTTAAAGAATCGTTCCAAATGTAAATCTAATAAATGAGGCTTGCCATCGTATAGTCTAAATACTTCATAAATACCATCACCAAATTGGAAGCCGCGCTCTTCTAATGCGACCATCGGCTGTTCTTCCTTCGTATTAATCATTCTCCCATTAAACAAGATCCACTCTTTATGAGTAGCTTTCATTCTTCCCCACTCCTTTATCACATGATTGATTTTATTGTACAACTTATGTCACCCTTAAAGAAGGAATTTTCTGTATTTTCACGAACAAAAAATACATCACTTCGTAAAAGTGATGTATTTTATCATTTATTTAAGGAAATATTTTTCAATATCATCTAACATAAGATTCGCAGCTTTAATACCGCCTGCTGTATTCCAGATTACTTCATCCACTTGGAATACTTTATTATTTTTAGAAGCCTGTAGTTGCTTAAAGAGTGGATCTTCTGTCCATTCCTTTGCTAACGAATTTCCTTCATTATTCTTATCTGCATCTTTATCAGACGTGAAATAAAATAAGTAGTCCCCGTCCATATTTGGAATTTGCTCTTTTGTAATTCCTTTTATCGCAAAATCATCTTTATCTTGTAATGGTGGTCGTTTAAATCCAATATCATTTAAAACAACTCCCGAGAATGAGTTTTTTTGATAAATACGAACATCACCTGGCACGAAACGAATAATAGAAACTTTAGAATTCAATTTATCGCCTAACTTCTCTTTCATTCCTTCAATACGTTTTTTATAATCATCAAGAGCTTTTTGCCCTTCTTTTTCTTTATTTACAGCTTTTGTATAAAGCGTAAAGTTTTCTTTCCAATCACCGCGTAATGTTTCTGCATAAACAGTTGGTGCGATTTCTTTTAGCTGATCATATATTTTTTCGTGACGCATTTTATTTCCGATAATTAAATCTGGCTTAAGCTTCATTACTGCTTCTAAATTAATATCACGTTCAGTTCCTACAACTTCCGTATTTTTTAATTCTTTCGCTACATGAGGGTACCATTCATCACCAGCACGTGGTTTCGTAGTCCCCACTGGCGTTACGCCCACAGCTAGGAGAGCCTCTGCACCTTCATTTGTTAAAACAACAACTTTTTTAGGTGTACCATTTACTGTCGTTTCGCCCATTGCATGCTTGACCGTATATGAATCTTTTGCTTTAGCTGATATATCATTTTCTTTTTTCTCTTCTTTACTACATCCTGCAATTACAACCATGAGTATCATAATGCAGAACATAATTAGTTTTTTAGTATGTATCATATGTCCTCCCTAGATGAAATCGATTATCATTAACAATTAAAGATTAATGTATACTACATACATTGTCAATGTATATCAGAAAACTTTTTTAATATATACCATTTCGATTCTATTGGCTTTTCTAATGTTTCTTTTTAACATATAGTGTATAAGTATGAAAATTTATGTTGTTATTACAATGCGTATCTGAGTTATACATAACAAAGATACGCATCCATATTGCATTATCATTTTAATTCCTAATATTGAGTATACTTAATATACGATGGATCATTATATACCCACTGATTTCCACCAAGGTTTAACCAGCCATTTTCATTTATATATACTAAATAAGATTCTGGAGGATTTAATTGACGGATAACTGCAGATGTAGTTGATGGACCA
>NZ_JAKUFQ010000052.1:0-37223 GCF_022663475.1 Bacillus cereus group sp. BfR-BA-01382 | reverse complement strand
CATTCTCGTCTTACTATTATCACTTGTATATTTCATGTATACAAAAATTGTTGAGCATAATAAGAAAGAAGAAACTTTAAAAGCGGCAGCAGAAATGAAGAAACAAGAAGAGCTAAAAAAGAAAGAAGAAGAAAAAAAGAAGCAAGAAGAACAAAAACAAAAAGAGCAGGAAGAACAAGTGAAGCAAGCGCAAGCTGCGGAACAGCCTACTGAAGGACCACCTCAAGAAATTAATGAAAACGCTCAATTGGACCAGTATTTACAAAACGCAGGATTTAGCGGGACAGCTGTTATTGTGAAGAACGGAAAAGTTCTTCTGAATAAAGGGTACGGTATGGCAAATAAAGAGCAGCAAGTACCCAATAATTCAGAGACGACTTTTTATATTGGTTCTATTTCAAAGGCGTTTGTAGCAACCGCTATTATGCAGTTGAAAGATCAAAAAAAATTACAAGTAGAAGATACTGTTGCGAAGTATATTCCAGATTTTCCACAAGGTAATAGTATTCAGCTAAAACATCTATTAACACATACATCAGGGATTCCAGAATATGAGCAGGGAAAAGAAGATATTTCTCATGAAGAACTGATAAAGCGAATAGGAAATCAAAAGCGTATTGGTGGTCCAGGAGAGAAGTGGAAGTATTCCGATTCGAACTACTCTATACTTGCATACATTGCCGAGAAGGTAAGTGGACAGCCGCTCGAAGAATATATTAAACAACATATTTTTGCTACTGTGGGTATGAAACATTCTGGTTTTGGCACAGAATTAGAACAAACAAGATTCCCATCAACGGGTTATAAAATAGTAAATAACAATATGACAACACCTAATATTCCGAGCATGTCACAACTATATGGTTGTGGTGATATATATACGAGTGCACATGATTTATATTTATTTAACGAAGCACTCTTCTCTGGAAAGTTAATTTCAAAAGAGAGCTATGATCAAATGTTTACAGGCGGAAAAAAAGATTACGGATTTGGATGGTACGTAGACCCAGGAAGTTATTCGAATCACGGTGTAATGCCAGGATGGAATTGCTTAAATGGATTTAGTAAAAGCGGAAGTGTGTATGTCGTTTTATTATCTAACATCCAAAACAACATTAAATCGTTTGGTAAAGTGAATAACGACATTTATACAATGTTGCGGAATATTGAAGTGTAAGAAACTATCCTTTTGGATAGTTTTTTTTATGCCCTTAAACAAATATTTCTTTTAGAAAATGTATGTCTTACCTATCACAAAAATATCTGTTTTGTATACATTAAGATGTATGGATGTAAAATTTTGTAATCTAAAAATAATAGGAGGAGAAGTGTATGTGTCTGTTCGGAAAATATTGGCATAAGTTATCAAGATTATTTAATAGACAATTAGGCTATTTTTTAGATGACAAATTATTGCCTGCTGTGGAACGACTTTTATTTTCGCAAAACTTTGCAAGGTTTATTCAAAGAAACTCTAAGCAAGCTACGGAAGAATTTATAAAATCAAGTCAATTTCAATCTATTATTTGTAATATTTTAAAAGAATGCAATACATCACCTTTTAAAGAAATTGCAAAGCAGTATTTAGGTAAAAACGTAGAAATTACGGTGACGGTTGGACAATTAACAGGCGTTATTGTAGCAGTTGGTGATGATTTCTTAACATTGCAAGAAGGAATAGGAACTGAAGTTTTATTACCATTTACAAGCATTATATCAATTAAAGAAGTGTAAGAAAGGAGAGTTATATATGTTATTTACTGATGAATTACGTAACCATGTTGGTGAGCTAGTGCAAGTTGTGACAGCTGTAGAAATTGTTACAGGCATTCTTTTATCTGTGACAGATGGGGCGATAATTGTGCGTACTTCTCCTTCTTATGGACCACCGGAAGATGTAATTGTGCGCACTCCTATTATTGCTTATGTTCGATTGGAAGGGTAAGCGTGATACAAGTATGAGAGTATCAGTTGTTATTCCAGCGCACAATGAAGCGAGTACTTTATCGCAAGTTTTAGTAGAAGTGGAGAAGCTCGAGCCTTACGAAATTATCGTGGTAGATAATGGGTCAACAGATGGGACGAAAAAAATAGCGTTACAACATCATTGTCACATGATTTATTATAAACATTCTCTTGGCAATGATGTTGGACGGGCTATTGGAGCTAGAGAAGCAAAAGGTGAAATTGTCTTGTTTTTAGATGGTGATATTGTTATTGATAGTAAAGAGTTACAACGTTTCGTGAAAGGGATTCAACAAGGGCATCAAATTGTTGTGAATAATTTAACATGGTCGGTTTATTTAAAGATGAGACCACATTATACGACAGTTGGAAAGTTCATGTTGAATCGTTATTTGAATAAAAAGGAGCTTGTTGTTGGATCTTTAATCGCAATTCCACATGCGATGAACAGGAAAGTTATCGAGAAACTTGGGTGGTGGAATTTAGCAGATCCAGCACTATTTCAAGCGATGGCGATGTCTAGAGGAGTAGATATTGTTGATACGGCTTCGGTCGATGTAATTCACACAAATAAGGTTCGTCCTGTGCATACGGGAACATCACCTGGTTCTCCTTATCCGAAAGCGACTAGCCGTATTATGGGTGATCATTTACGTGCTTTACAATACGTAATCGAAACATATGGTAAACGCGGCGGTTTTTCGGAGGGAAACAGGGATAGAGAGTTTATAGGGAACTATAAACCCGTTGTATTAAAGAAGGAAAAAGCGAAATATAGTGCGATTATACCAGTGTCAGAAGAAAAAATGACGATAAGATCTGTTATACAAGAAGTGAAAAAAGCAGGGGTAGATGAAATTATTGTTGTCGCGAATGGCGCAGATTTTGAGACTGTTAAACACGCAAAGCTAGAAAATGTTATTGTTGTTGAATTTACGAAGGCGCTTGGACATAACGTAGCACGAGCGATAGGTGCCATGCATGCTACGGCAGATATTTGTTTATTCGTTGATGGTGATTTTGTTATTCCAGCAAAAAAACTCACTCCATTTTTGCAAGCTGTTGAAGATGGAAGTGACGTGGTTTTAAATGATTTACAATGCTTATTAGATATGTTTCATCCTGCAGATCCAATTAGTATGGGGAAATATTTTGTGAATTTAGTAGCGAAAAGACCGGATTTATGGAATAACTCATTAACGGCAGTACCACATGCTATGCATAAAAGGGTAATAGAGAAAATAGGATATGACTCGCTTGTTATTCCGCCATTAGCCCAAATGAAAGCTATTTTGGAGGTTTTTTCTATTACAGCAGTAGAATTTGTAGATGTTATAAAAACCAATCGGGTACGCCCGGAGCAACATGGGTTTGTAAATGGACGTATTCCGGCATTTGACCGTATTTTCGGTGATCAACTTGAGGCGATTGCTTATCTATTACAATATACAGACGAACGTGGGAGTTTTACGGATGGAGATCGCGATAGAGACATTATTCAACAATTGAGAAAGGAAGAAAAGAATACAGATGAATGCTAGTAGTAAAGTAGCTATTATTGGATTAGGGTATGTTGGTCTTCCTTTAGCAGTCCATTTTGCAGAAAGAGGATATACCGTACTAGGATTAGATAAAGATACTAGAAAAATAGAATCGATTATAAAAGGAGAAAGTTATATTCCAGATGTTTCTTCTAAAGTGTTACAAAGTTTATTGACTAAAAATAAATTAATAGTAAATACACCAGATAAAGGTATTACTGATTTCCAAAATAGTGATTATGTTATTGTTACTGTTCCAACTCCAATTAATGAACGAAGAGAACCAGATTTAAGTGCCCTCATTTCAGCTTCGCATTATATACAACAAAATCTCCAAAAAGGACAAACCTTCATTTTTGAAAGTTCCACATACCCAGGCACACTTGAGGAAGTTATTATTCCTATTATTTCTCAAGCCGGCAAAAAGGTAGGAGAAGATTTCTATATTGGATATTCTCCTGAGAGAATTGATCCAGCAAATAGTCAATATTCAGTTCAAGCTATTCCAAAAGTTATTAGTGGACAAACAGAAAAGTGCAAACAAAAAGTACAGGATTTATATAGTAGCATTTTTGACTTAGTTGTACCTGTTAGCTCTCCGAAAGTAGCAGAGATGTGTAAGCTATTTGAAAATATTCAGCGCTTAGTTAACATTTCTTTAGTAAATGAGTTAAACACACTATGTGAAAGTTTAGGGATTGATTTTTATGAGGTTATTGAAGCGGCATCTACAAAACCGTTTGGATTTACTCCGTATTGGCCAGGACCAGGGATAGGGGGGCACTGTATTCCCGTAGATCCTTTATATTTTCAATGGAGAATAAAAAAGAATGGGGCAATTAGTCAATTAATTGAGGCGGCACATGTAATTAATGAAGAAATGCCAGAGAAAATTGTCCGGAAAGTAAAGGGCATGGTGCAATCACCCGGACTAGTTTTAATTGTAGGAATCGCGTATAAGAAAGATGTAAATGATTTGAGGGAATCACCGGCTTTGCCAATTATTCAATTACTAATAAAAGAAGGATACAAGATAAAATACCATGATTCATATATTTCTTCTGCAGAAATTGGAGATAAGGTGTATCAATCCGTTGCCTTGGATGAACAAACAGTTAAAGAGGCAGGTTGTATTTTAATTTTAACTGATCATTCTAATATCGATTGGAAGCTTTTTAAAGGAATGAACCGAGTAATAGATACAAGGGGAATTATAAAGAAGGTGAGTGTATGAGTAAGAAATGTTTAATTACAGGTGGGGCCGGATTTATTGGATCTCATTTAGCTGAAGAGTTGGTGAGAAGGGGTTATGAAGTCACGATTGTGGATAACTTCTATAAAGGGAAAAATAAGTATCATAATGAGCTAATGAGAGAGATGCGGGTTATTCCAATAAGTGTTTTAGACAAAAATTCTATTTATGAGTTAGTAAATCAACATGATGTAGTGTTTCATTTAGCAGCAATTTTAGGTGTTAAAACGACAATGGAAAAAAGTATAGAGCTCATTGAAACGAATTTTGATGGAACGAGAAACATTTTACAAGCAGCATTAAAAGGAAAGAAGAAAGTAGTTTTTGCATCTACTTCCGAAGTATATGGCAAGGGCAAACCGCCTTTCTCAGAAGAAGGGGACCGATTGTACGGGGCAACTTCTAAAATACGTTGGAGTTATGCAGTGTGTAAAACATTAGAAGAAACATTATGTTTAGGCTACGCATTAGAAGGTTTACCGGTAACAATTGTTCGTTATTTTAATATTTATGGTCCAAGAGCGAAAGATGGTCCGTATGCAGGGGTAATCCCACGATTTATCAGTGCGGCCCTGCAAGGAGAAGATATTCTCGTATATGGAGATGGAAAGCAGACACGTTGCTTTACGTATGTAAGTGATGCGGTAGAGGCAACGATTCGAGCAATGGATGAGAAGGTAAATGGTGAGATTATTAATATAGGTTCCGAGAACGAAAAGAGTATAAAAGAAGTAGCAGAAACAATTAAAAAACTAACGAAATCTTCTTCAAAAATTATACAAGTTCCTTTTGAGGAAGTATATCCACATGGCTTTGAAGAAATTCCAAATAGAAGGCCGAACGTAACGAAGTTAAGAGAGCTTGTTCAATTTCAAGCGACAGTAACGTGGGAACAAGGATTGAAAGAAACTATTAAGTGGTTTCATGAAGAAAACAATGGCTAAGTCGCTATCAGTTATTATTCCTGCAAGTAATGAAGTGGATACAATTTCAGACGTTATTCAATCGGTAAAACCGTTAAATCCAGTAGAGATTATTGTAATAGCAAATGATTGTAATGATGGTACAGAAGAGGTTGCTAATCGGTTAGGATGTAAAGTAATCAGGCATACAGAACTATTAGGAAACGATGTTGGACGTGCAGTTGGCGCAAAATATGCGATAGGTGATGTATTACTATTTATAGATGGGGACTTTGCTATTCCAACTTCAAAATTACAATTGTTTCTTAATCCGATTTTACATGATCAGACTGACATCGTTTTAAATAATTTGGACGCATTGTTTTTAAAGAAACAAAAACCCCATTCTGTTACAGTGTGGCGTCAAATATTAAATGCAATGTTAGAGCGTGAAGAATTAAAAATAGATTCTTTATTATCTGTACCTCATGCGTTGACGAAAGAAGTCGTCCAGAGTATTGGATACGAATGTTTAGTTAATCCTATTGTAGCTCATTTACGTATAGCACAAAGTAAATGGAGAATTAGCCGTCATTGTGCTATTGATGTTATTACGCCGAATAAATTTCGACCGGTTGAACATGCTGCATATGGCACGAGCCTTTCTCAATCTGAAAGAAGAATGATAGGTGATCATATAGAAGCTGTTGCGGAACGGATAGTAAGCAGTGATACACGCGGGGGATATTATGATGGAAATAGGAAAAGGAATAGCGTCTATCATACTTTAAATTTCGAAGATTTTTATCAAGGATGGGGCGTTACATCCAATTTGTATAAAGGAAAGCAACTATCGGTTGTTATTCCTGTACAAGATGAAGAGAAAACAATTGGAAACGTTATAGAAGAGCTTCGTAAAATTGAACCTTTTGAAATCATCGTCGTCGTAAATGGTTCGTCAGATAAAACAGCAACGATTGCAAAAGACAAGGGCGCAACGACAATTGTATATAAAGAAGCCCTTGGAAACGATGTAGGGCGTTCACTTGGAACTTATTTTGCAAAAGGAGAAATTGTGTTATTTATAGATGGTGATTTTGTTATTCCAGCTAGGGAGCTATATCCTTTTGCAAAAGCTATTGCAGATGGAAAGGACGTCGCATTAAATGATTTAAATCATTATTTAGATCTAAGAGTACCACTTCATCTTGTAACTGCGTTTAAGTATGCACTAAATTTAGCTTGTGATAGAAAGGATTTAGGGGTAGGATCACTTATTGCGGTACCTAATGCATTTAGCCACAAGTGTTTGAAAGCAATTGGGTATAAATCTTTATTGTCACCTTGTGTAGCACAAGTGAAGGCTCTTCTTTCTGGATTTGAAATTGCGTGTGTATATCGTGTTGAGGTTGATAAGATGAACCGTATTCGTCCCAGTGAACATTTTGCAAAAATAGGTCATCCTCCAGCTGTACTTCGAATTATAGGTGATCATATAGAGGGACTAGAGCAAATAATTGCATTAACAGACAATCGTGGCGGATTCTATGATGGCAATAGAAAAAGAGATGTTTTATAGAAGTAACAAAAAAGTGTACAACATGTGTACACTTTTTTGTTCTGTTATAAAAACTATAACAGATTAGGAGATAAGAGTATTACAGCTCTACAATGGGTATTGTTCTTATATTACAAAATAGGACTCGTATATAATAATACCAAAAAAATACAATTAAGGAAAGGGTTAATTTTAAAGACTTTTAAATGAAGTTACCACTATATATATAGTGGTTTGCTCAACTTTTCACAAACATGTCACAACTATTTCGTTCACTTTCTTAAAAAAGTAGTATTCTAAGTGTGTAAGCTGTTATATAAAAAATCTTAGTCCTGTACTAATCAAAAATGGAGGAGATTAGGATGACTCAAGTATTAGAAAATGTTAAAAACGCATGGGAAAACTTTAAAGGTGAAAAATGGAAAGCAGAGATTGATGTTCGCGATTTCATTTTAAATAATGTAAACGTTTTCGAAGGAGACGAATCTTTCTTAGCAGAAGCAACTGAAGCAACGAAACAACTTTGGGATCAAGTAATGGATTTAACAACAAAAGAACGTGAAAACGGTGGCGTTCTTGATATGGATACAAAAATTGTTTCTTCTATTACATCACATGACCCAGGATACTTAAATAAAGATATTGAAAAGGTAGTCGGTTTCCAAACTGATAAACCATTTAAACGTTCTTTACAACCATATGGTGGTATTCGTATGGCGGAGCAAGCTTGTGAATCTTATGGATACGAAATGGACAAAGAACTTAGTCGTATTTTTAGAGATTGGAGAAAAACTCATAACCAAGGTGTATTCGATGCATATACACCAGAAATGAGAAATGCACGTAAATCAGGCGTTATTACTGGTCTTCCAGATGCATACGGTCGTGGACGCATTATCGGTGACTATCGACGCGTAGCATTATATGGTATTGATCATTTAATTGAAGCGAAAAAAGCTGATTTAAATTTAACTGGCGGTGTAATGAGCGAAGATACAATGCGTTTACGCGAAGAATTATCTGAGCAAATGCGTGCACTTCAAGAACTAAAACAAATGGCTGCTTTTCATGGTTTCGATATTTCTAAACCAGCAACAAATGCACAAGAAGCGTTCCAATGGTTATACTTCGCATATCTTGCGGCGATTAAAGAGCAAAACGGAGCTGCAATGAGTCTTGGACGTACTTCTACATTCTTAGATATTTACATTGAAAGAGATTTAGCAAATGGTACTTTAACAGAAGAAGAAGTACAAGAAATTGTAGATCACTTCATTATGAAATTACGTCTTGTGAAATTCGCAAGAACACCTGATTATAATGAATTATTCTCTGGTGACCCAACTTGGGTAACTGAATCTATCGGTGGTATTGCATTAGATGGTCGTCCATTAGTAACAAAGAACTCATTCCGTTTCTTGCATACATTAGATAATTTAGGACCAGCTCCAGAACCGAATTTAACAGTTCTTTGGTCTAAACAATTACCAGAGAACTTTAAAAACTACTGTGCGAAAATGTCCATCAAAACATCAGCAATTCAATATGAAAATGATGACATTATGCGTGCTGATTACGGCGATGATTACGGAATTGCTTGTTGTGTATCTGCAATGAGAATCGGTAAGCAAATGCAGTTCTTCGGAGCTCGTGCAAACTTAGCGAAAGCATTATTATATGCGATTAACGGTGGTAAAGATGAAAAATCAAAAGCACAAGTTGGTCCTGAGTACGCACCAATTACTTCTGAAGTATTAAATTACGAAGAAGTTATGCATAAGTTTGATATGACAATGGAATGGTTAGCGGGTCTATATTTAAACACACTAAATGTTATCCATTACATGCATGATAAATATAGCTATGAACGTATTGAAATGGCACTTCATGATACGAATGTTCTTCGTACAATGGCAACAGGTATCGCGGGTCTATCTGTAGTAGCAGACTCATTAAGTGCAATTAAATACGCACAAGTAAAACCAATCCGTGATGAAAACGGTATTGCAGTGGACTTCGAAATTGAAGGAGACTTCCCTAAATACGGTAACAATGATGATCGTGTAGATGAAATCGCTGTAAATCTCGTGAAAACATTTATGAATAAACTTCGTAAACATAAAACATATCGTAATTCCGTTCATACAATGTCAATTTTAACTATTACATCTAACGTTGTATACGGTAAGAAAACTGGTAACACTCCAGATGGACGCCGTACTGGAGAACCATTTGCACCAGGTGCAAATCCAATGCACGGACGTGATACAAAAGGTGCATTAGCTTCATTATTATCTGTAGCTAAATTACCATATGAAGATGCACAAGATGGTATTTCTAATACATTCTCTATTATTCCAAAAGCACTTGGTAAAGAAGATGATGTACAAGTACGTAACTTAGTATCTATGCTTGATGGCTATGCAGTAAAAGAAGGCCATCACTTAAATATTAACGTATTTAATCGTGAAACATTAATGGATGCAATGGAACATCCTGAGAAATATCCACAATTAACAATTCGCGTATCTGGTTACGCTGTAAACTTTATTAAATTAACTCGTGAACAACAAATTGATGTAATTAACCGTACAATGCATGAAAGCATGTAAATGAAAAAAGTGTCCCTTCGCTCTTAATATATAGCGAAGGGAGGCTGTTTCAATAAAGGAGGAAGTAACATGGTAAAAGGAAGAATACATTCTGTAGAGTCTTGTGGTACTGTTGATGGCCCAGGGATTCGTTATGTCATATTTACACAAGGGTGTTTATTACGTTGTCAATATTGTCATAATGCTGATACTTGGGAAATCGGTAAAGGTAAAGAAATAACAGTTGAAGAAGTGATGCAGGATGTGACATGTTACCTTCCATTTATTGAAGCCTCCGGAGGCGGTATAACAGTTAGCGGTGGAGAGCCATTATTACAGCTAGACTTTTTAATTGAGTTGTTTAAAAAGTGTAAAGAGGCTGGTATCCATACAACAATCGACTCTTCTGGTGGTTGTTATTCTGAGGAACCAGAATTCCAAAGTAAGCTAGATATTTTAATGGATTATACAGATTTAGTTTTATTGGATTTGAAACATATCGATTCCAAAAAGCATCGTAAATTAACAGGGAAACCAAATGAACATATTTTACAATTCGCTCGTTATTTATCGAATAAGGATAAACCGATTTGGGTACGACACGTATTAGTTCCTGGTGTTACGGATAATGAAGAGGATCTACAAAAACTATCTAGCTTTATTCAAAGTCTGTCTAATGTTCAAAAAGTTGAAGTGTTACCATATCACAAGCTTGGTGTATATAAATGGGAGGCGCTTGGACATAAGTATCCACTCGCAAATGTAGAACCACCTACTGAGAAAAATGTAGAACATGCTAAACATATTTTACAAGCGGTCTAATCCAAATATTGGATTAGGCTTTTTGCTTTCTTTACAATAAAATCTAGAGTATATATTGATAAAAGAGTATACTGAAAGTAGAATATCCATAATTTTGTACGGAATAAGTGGAGAAATTTACATAATTGTAAAGGGAAATCAAAATAGTAAAAAGAATTAAGAAGTAAAAGAGTGAGTATCATGGAATAGAGAACATTTGTAAGTTATTGCGAAAGCTCTTATAGGAAAGTATAATGTAAAGATATGAGCACAGATAGGATTAAGGGGTCAATCTTATATGCTTTGCATATCCACGACAGGTACATAGCTGAAAAGGGAATTATTAGAATCTGTTTATGTAATTTTTAAGGAAAATGTTTTTCCTATTGTCGTATATGCAATATGGAGAAACAAAAAGCTAGGAGTGGATTTGTTTGATAAAAAACCCCAAGGTTTTAATATTAACTGCACATTACGGTAATGGTCATGTGCAAGTAGCAAAAACATTAGAACAAACATTTCGCCAAAAAGGAATTGAAGATGTTATTGTATGCGACTTGTTTGGAGAATCACATCCATTTATAACTGACATTACAAAATATTTATATTTAAAAAGTTATACAATAGGAAAAGAATTATATCGTTTGTTTTATTACGGGGTAGAAAAAATTTATGATAAGAAAATAGCATCTTGGTATGCGAACTTTGGAAGAAAACGTTTGAAAACACTGTTACAGGTGGAGAAACCAGATATTGTAATTAATACATTTCCAATTATCGCTGTACCAGAATTGAAGAAACAAACAGGGATTTCAATTCCTGTCTATAACGTATTAACTGATTTTTGCGTGCACAAAATATGGATTCATCGAGAAGTAGATCGTTATTTTGTTGCAACGGATCACGTGAAAGAATTGATGGTTGATATCGGTGTACCTGCGGAACAAATTGTTGAAACAGGAATTCCAATTCGGAGTAGTTTTGAGTTAAAGGTAAATCCAGACATCATATATAATAAATATCAGTTATGTAAGAATAAAAAGATTTTACTAATTGTAGCAGGTGCTCATGGGGTATTAGGAAATGTAAAAGAACTATGCCAATCATTTATGTCAGTGCCTAATTTACAAGTAGTTGTCGTTTGTGGGAAAAATGAAGCTTTAAAACAGGATTTATTAAGTTTACAGAATCAAAATTCCGATGCATTAAAAGTGTTTGGGTATGTTGAAAATATTGATGAATTATTCCGAGTTACTTCGTGTATGATTACGAAGCCAGGCGGAATAACATTAAGTGAAGCAGCAGCGTTGCAAGTACCTGTCATTTTATATAAACCTGTTCCAGGACAAGAAAATGAAAATGCGATGTACTTTGAAAAAAAAGGAGCAGCAGTTGTCATTCGCGATGATAGTGAGGTTTTTGCAAAAACAGAGGCATTATTACAAGATGATGTGAAGCTTCTTCAAATGAAAGAAGCAATGAAAAGCATCTATCTTCCAGAGCCAGCTGGTCATATTGTAGATGCAATTTTGGCAGAAAATCATGCAGAACCGCGGCATATACCTATTAAATCACCTGCTCTTGCACAATCTTTTACTTAATATGAAACCCTCTTTGTATATGTAAAGAGGGTTCTTTATTATTTTCAAAGAAAATTCAGCTAGTTATCCACAAAAGGATTGCGCTTTCATTAAACAGTAAAGTCGGAATATTAACAACTATATCCACATTGTCCACAATTTTTAGAAAAATATCCACAATTAAAACAGCTGATATATACTTTAATATAGAAAAATATTAAATGTTTTTGAAAATTACTAACAATTTCGTTGGTTTTGTGGATAAAGTTGTCCACAGCAAAAAGGACCCTTATGTATAAGGGTCCTTTTTGCTTACTTCTATCAGTCGAGAAAATTATGTAATGAAAATGAATAATTAGGGGGGAAACTTCTAATTATTCATTTTCACTTTAAATGCTTTTCGAGCGATATCCTGCTGCACGATCTGCTTTTTGAAATTCTCGTTGATAGAGAACTTCTTGTGTACTAGATAATGTATTTTTTGCTTTATCACGTTTCTTTTTATCCATTACAAATCACCTCGTGTCTTAAAGTTACTATTTATCGTTTCCAAAGACATGAGGGGATATACGCATATGGAAAATGTTAATGATTGATTATCATTTCAGAAAATTTAGATTATGCTTCTTTTAATTGATGAGCATCTTGGAAGGTTGTATCTCGCATTGTAGCAAGTGTGTATTGATCTTTTGGAATTTCATATAAGTTATATACTTCTTCGTTTGCGTTAATTTCATCATATACGGCTTTTCTTGTTTCGTTTGCTAGATTTACATATTGCAGTTTTTCTGCAGCTTTAATAGAACGAATATTTATTTTACGAATACGCATGAAGATTGTTTCAATATCTAATTCATAGAAAAGTTCACTAAAAAATGAATCTTTTGCTAATTTATTATAGCCTTTTCCATGATATGGTTTGCCGAGCCATGTCCCGAGAAACCCAGCTTTTTCTTGCACATCAAATAAAGTAATTGTTCCGATGGGGTTACCCCATTCATCTAAAATTGTGCGTGAAATTAATTCACCACGCTCTTCAGCTTCAATTGTTTGTTTCGTTAAGAATAAATATTCTTCATAAGAATAAGCCTTTTGACGCACAAAAGGGAAGACAGCTGGATCCACCATTAACTCGTATAGAACGTGGCTGTCGTGTAAGTCGCGTTTTTTCAACATACTAACTCCTCCTCACACGAGGGTAGCATGACGAAAAAACACCCCACCCTCGAAATTTTTATATCAATCTTTAAAAAATTTCGGGGTGGGAATCGAACCCACTAGAACCAGTTTCTAACGCTGGTGGCGCACCATTTGCCTTCCCCATTCATCAATTTGAAAATGATAATCACGACACAAATTGATTATGGTTTCATTCAGTTTATAATCGTATAATACTTTATCTAGTCAAAAAAATAAACTAGTTTTTTTTATTTTTTTTGTAAATTATTTTTCCATCAATCATAGTTAGTACAGGCTTGGCTAAATAATGAAAAGGATGATGAGTCCATAACACGAGATCGGCGTCTTTTCCAACCTCGATACTTCCAATTCTATCCTCTAAACGCAAATTTCGCGCTGGGAATATGGTGATTCCTTCTAGTGCTGTTTTCTCATCTAACCCTTCTCTTACTGCAACAGCAGCACAAATATTTAAATATTGAATGGGTGTATAAGGATGGTCTGTCGTTATAGAAACTTCCACACCATTTTTGGATAATATATGGTAAGTATCCCATGTCTTGTTTTTTAGTTCGATTTTAGAACGGCGTGTCAGAGTGGGACCAACTGAAATCTTCAAATTGTGTTTCGAAAGCTCTTCAACAAGAAAGTGTCCTTCTGTACAATGTTCAATACGTAGATCGAGGTTGAATTCCGTTGCAAAGCGTAGCGCAGAACTAATATCATCTGCTCGGTGAGCGTGGATACGTACGGGTATTTCACGACGTAATGCTTTTAAAATAGGAAGCATTCGAAAATCAGCTTCGTGCCCGTAGTGTTGTGCTTCATAGAATGATTCCCGTAGTAACCCCATAATCCCCATACGTGTTATGGATTCTTTCGTTCCATTACTATGGACCTTTTTAGGATTTTCTCCAAAGGCAATCTTTAAACCAGCAGGTTCTTGAATAATCATATGATCAATACAAGTTCCAGCTGTTTTTATTACACAAGTAGTACCCCCGATAATATTTTGACTACCAGGCATAACGTGAACGGTTGTAATTCCATTTTGCACAGCGTCTTGAAAGGCAATATCGAAAGGGTGGATACCATCTAAAGAACGAATATGTGGTGTTGAAACTTCAGATGTTTCATTGGCATCATTTCCAGCCCAACCAGTACCTTCATCATAGAGACCAAGGTGAGTATGGACATCAATAAAGCCAGGTAAGAGATGGAGTGCCCGTGCATCTATAACGGTCATATCTTGAGTAGGTTGAATAAAAGGTTTGACCTCGGTAATTCGCTCTTCTGTAACGAGTACATCGCCTTGAAACTTTGGAGATGTAATAGGGTATACAATGGCTTGTTTGAGCAATATTTTCATAGGTACCTCATTTCTGTTACTTTATAATGCTAATGGAAGTTAAGGGAAAGTAACTGAAAGGTTATTTGTATGGTAATGCTTCGGATCCTAGAAAATGAAAGTTTTAAAAGGGCCCATGTAAAATTTTGTTTTAGAAGTACTACATTGTATGCGAAAGTATATTTTGTAATGCATGGTCTATTGCCGGAAATGTGTATTGGTATCCATGTTTAATTGCTTTAATAGGTAATACATGTTGCCCTTCTAGTACAAGTATGCTCATCTCACCTAATAAGGCGTGAAGCATAAATGAAGGGACAGGCAGCCAATGTGGTTTTCTCGTTGCGACAGCGATGGTTTTTCCAAATTCCTTCATTCTTATAGGTGTTGGTGCTGTCATATTAAGAGGGCCATCAATTTCTTTTTTGTGTATGATGAAATCCATCATACGAACGACATCGTCTATATGAATCCATGATAACCATTGCTTCCCAGAACCAATGGTGCCGCCGATATAGAATTGATAGGGAAGTAACATCTTTGGCAAGGCTCCGCCATCTGCACCTAATACAACGCCAAATCTTGTGTAAATTGTTCTTATTCCGAGAGAACATGCTTTAGCTGCTTCTTGCTCCCATAAAAATACTGTTTCTGCTAAAAAATCATTTCCGGGAGTTTCTTGTTGCTCAGTAAAAGACTCTATTTCAGATGTTCCGTAGTATCCAATAGCACTTGCATTAATAAATGTATGTGGTTTTGTTTCCATTACTTGTAGTTGTTGAATAAGTCCTTTTGTTGTTTGAATTCTACTGTTTAATATTGTTTCTTTTTGTTTTTTTGTCCATCTACTATTGATAGATTCTCCAGCTAGATTAATGACTACATCGATAGAGGAGAGTGGAAAGGTAGATAAATCTGGTGTCCAGTGTACGTATTGAAGGTTATGGTTTGAGGTTCTAGTAGTTTTCTTTCGAGTAAGAATGTAGACCATATATCCTTTTTGAATAAAAAAAGTAGAGAGGTATTTACCAATAAAACCAGTGCCACCAGAAATTGCGATTTTCATAATCATTTCCTCCTCATTATATATATTCTTGAAAAGAAAAAATGTTCCTCGACTATGTTAAAATAATAGGGAGGTGAGAGTATGGCTGTCATTACAAAAATAGAAGTACAAAAGCGATCGAAAGAACGATTTAATATTTATATTGATAAAGGCCAAGGTGAAGAGTACGGGTTTAGTGTGGATCAAGTAATCTTAATGAAACATGGATTACAAAAAGGCTTAGAAATTGATGAAATAGAGTTAGGAAATATTTTGTACAATGAAGAGGTACAAAAAGCATATTTACAAGCAATCTCCTATTTATCCTATCAAATGAGAACAAAACAAGAAATAGAAGATTTTTTACGAAAAAAAGAAGTGGGACAGGCCATCATCTCTGAAGTCGTTTCTAAATTATTACATGACCGATATATTAATGATAAAGAGTACGCGGTTTTATATACGCGAACGCAAAGTAATGTGAATCGAAAAGGTCCAACTGTTATTAAAAGAGAGTTGTTAAATAAAGGTGTTCAGGATTTAATTATTATGCATAGTTTACAAGAATATCCGAAGGAAAAGCAAATTGAGAATGCCTTGTTTCTCATAGAAAAGAAAAAAAAATCTTATCAAAAGCATTCTTTTTTACAAATGAAGCTAAAGTTGGATGAGATGCTTGTTCGAAAAGGGTATTCTAGAGAAGTAATTCAAATTTGTTTGGAAGAATTGAAAGACGAAAGAGATGACGAAAAGCAACAAGAAGCGTTACACTATCATGGGAATAAGTATTATGAGAAATATAAGAAGTATGATGGATGGACATTTGAAAACAAGATGAAACAAGCGTTATATCGAAAAGGATTCTCTATTGATGAGATAGAGATATTTTTACAAATGAAACGTGAAGAGGGATGAGGGGAATAATGAGATGAATATGCCAAAACGCTACAGTGAAATGACACCACATGAGCTTAGAGAAGAAATTGGGGATTTGAAGGAGCAAGCAATAAAGGCTGAACAGCTTGGAATTGTAAATGAGTTCGATGTATTAATGAGAAAGATGGCAATGGCTCGCGCTTATATGACTGATATAAACAAATTCCATATTGGTGAAACATATGAATTAATAGAAGAACCTGGTATATTATTTAAAATTACTTACTTCAATGGGGTATTCGCTTGGGGTTATAAACAAAATGATAATGAAGAGATTGGAATACCAATTTCCTTATTGCAAGAAAAATAAAAACCAGAGAGCAAATATCTCTCTGGTTTTCATCTTTGGTAGGCGTTAAAGGAGATAGGAGATTCTAAAATTGGCGTTTTTTACATTCGTTGGCCAATATAATGAGAGACTGGGTTTGCTGCGTCTGTCCGTTAACTTGCGCTTTCGCATGTTTCGGACGAGTCCACGTATGGTTAAATAATTCAGAACGACTATCTAAACGATCACGGTAGCTCATCTTTATCACCTCGTGTAGGAAGTTAATTTTTTAGGTTGTAACTGTATTACTCTTCCTGCTGATTTGCAGCACGCATACGTTCTTGTGGGTGCGTGTTAATTGTGCCGTTAGGTCGCTTCGAAGCGAAGCGTGATTTCGCTTTCGGCTGACCGTCGATTTTGCTGTTGTTTTTTGACTCAGACCAAAATTCGGCTTGTTTACCCATTGCGAACGCCCTCCTCATCATCAGTTGATACCTCTTTAAGAAGTATCACTTATAGAATGTGCAAAACAGAAGAAACTATCCTTTAGAAATGAAGGGATAAATAGGGAAAAGGAGATTAGAACATGAATGATATTTATGAAGCATTAACGAAAGAATTATTAGATAAGAATGACAAGCTTTCTTACGGACAAGCACGTGCGTGGGTTGAATTACTTTGGGAAGATTTTCAAACAACTTATGCAAAATCAGGGCGTTATCAAGGTGAGGAAATGACTGAGCAAGTGGTACGATCATGGATTAATAATCATGGTGTACGCCTTCATGAAATGCGTACAAATAATCCGAAGTATAGCCATTTAATTAATCAAGAAGATCATTTGAAACATTAAAAAAAGCGACTTAAGTCGCTTTTTTTAATGTGGAAGTAATTCCAGCTTTTTTCGAAGTTTTTCTTCACTAAAAATCCATCCTGTATAGGAACTAATAATATTTAAATTATGGTCGAGCTGAACAATCGCGACAAATGGATAATAATCTTTACTGCGATACCGTAAATCAATGAATCGTACTTCATAATAATGATCATGATCAAAAATATCCCAGCGATATACAGGAGAGAAAGATAGGAAGGCCGAGATGTTTTCATCTTGTTTAGCTGCTCGCATAATATCATTTTCTGGGAACGGTACCCGATCGAATTTGTCATATATCATGATGTTACCACGGTACCATCTCGCAACGTAGTAATAATCAGCTGTAACGACTGCTAAATGATAATGATAAAATCGGTAAGAAGGAGAAATGATAATCTTTTCGACATTTTTGAAACGTTTGTGTACAACGCTTCTTATATTTCGGTGCATCATAACCCGTCCGATATAGTAAATAATCATTAATATATATGCTGCTAAGGCTGTGTATCCTTTATGAGAACCGACGAGCATGCAAGCAATTGCAAGTATATGGATAAAGAAAATTACGGTATCAAATGTATTAATCACGCCGAGTGCGACCCATTTTTTTGTGAAAGGCCGTAATGCTTGTGTACCATAGGCGTTAAAAATATCGACAAAGACGTGAAGGAAGACTGCAATAAATGACCAAAGTAGTAGATGAAGATATGGAGCGTCTGAAAAGAAGGCGAAAGAGATGCCACTTATAAGAAATGACCAAAGAATTACCGCGGGA
Organism: Bacillus cereus group sp. BfR-BA-01382; assembly: GCF_022663475.1. Lineage (NCBI taxonomy): Bacteria > Bacillati > Bacillota > Bacilli > Caryophanales > Bacillaceae > Bacillus > Bacillus cereus group sp. BfR-BA-01382. The sequence continues at coordinate 18,605 of NZ_JAKUFQ010000052.1, read as the reverse complement.
ATGGAATGAGTAACTCCGCGATGATTTCTTATATATTTAGCGTTATTACGCAATTTTAAAACTGTGTCAATGTCAGGAATGTTGGAACCAGCAATTGTAGCAAGCATAACAGCTTGTGGGCCAATATCACTTTGTGCTATGGCTGGATCTAATGTTGCTAAGCTACCTAAAGTGATACCCATAACAAGGTGAGTGGCTGTGTCCATAAAAATCCACCTCCGTTTTTTATTAATGTAACTCTTTTTATTCGATACCTCAAGTCCTTTGCCTTCAATTTCCTATGTCATCTTACTTAAATTTTTTCCTAAAATCTTTATAATAGTACTTATATGCAAAAAAATGAGGGGGATCAAGTTTGACACTTGAAATACTAAAAAAATTTAATATAGAGCAGTTTCAAAATGATTTAATTGGTTGGTTTGAAGAGGAGCAGCGCGACTTACCATGGAGAAAAAATAAAGATCCATACCGCGTTTGGGTTTCTGAGATTATGTTACAGCAAACAAGAGTAGAAGCCGTAAAACCATATTACGCAAATTTTATGGGGAAGTTTCCTACACTTGAAGCGTTAGCGAACGCAGATGATGAAGAAGTATTAAAAGCATGGGAAGGTTTAGGATATTATTCTAGAGCACGTAATTTACATGCGGCAGTAAAAGAGGTAAAAGAAGTATACGGCGGGGTTGTACCAAGTGATGTAAAGAAAATTGAAAAGTTAAAAGGAGTCGGACCATATACAAAAGGTGCTATTTTAAGTATTGCATATGGTATACCAGAGCCGGCAGTTGATGGAAATGTTATGCGTGTATTATCTCGCATTTTATCAGTATGGGATGATATTGCAAAACCGAAGACTCGAAAAGTTTTTGAAGAGATTGTGCGTGAAATTATTTCAGTAGAAAACCCATCTTATTTTAATCAGGGATTGATGGAATTAGGTGCACTGATTTGTATTCCTAAAAATCCATCGTGCTTACTTTGTCCTGTACGTGAGCATTGCAGAGGATATGCTGAAGGTGTTCAAAAAGAATTACCAGTAAAAAGTAAAGCGAAAGCTCCTAAAATGGTACCTATTGTTGCAGGAGTACTTCAAACTGAAGACGGTCGTTACGTTATTAATAAACGTCCAAGTACAGGTTTGTTAGCTAATATGTGGGAGTTTCCTAATGCTGAACTTGGAGAAGGTATTCGAAATCAGAAGGAACAGCTTATAGATTATATGAAAGAAAAATTTGAACTCGCGGTTTCTATTGATGAATATGCAATGAATGTACAACATACGTTTACACATCGTACTTGGGATATATTTGTATTTTATGGAAAGGTAACTGGCAATATTGTTGATACAGATACATTGAAATTTGTATCGAAAGAAGCATTTGAGCAATTACCTTTTTCGAAATCGCATCGTACTATTTACGAAAATTGCGTGGAGAAAATTACAATACAATAAATAAAAAAGTGTTCCCAATCTAGGGAACACTTTTTTAGTCGTAAGAAATTTTTGTCCCATGAGTCCAACTAGCTTCACCTTCTTGTAAGCCGCCTCTTGATTCAATTTCTACTACAATTTCTTTGTAAATACTTTGACCTTCTGCATTTAAATAAGGCAGAATCTGTTGTAGTGAGTGATGAAAATAAGCTAATTCATCTTCTTTCCATTCATGTTTTGAAACCATTGTTAGTTCAGTCATATCGCGTCCTATATACATATTTCCACCTCCATTTCTTATAGTTTGAATAAGTAACAAAAGATATATGCGGAAATTATTCAAAATAAAATTACGGATAGCCTCTAAGTGAATTGGTTACATTATTGGTTGTGGAGGTGAGAAAGATGAGTAAAAAACAACAAGGTTATAACAAGGCAACTTCTGGTGCTAGCATTCAAAGTACAAATGCTAGTTATGGTACAGAGTTTGCGACTGAAACAAATGTACAAGCAGTAAAACAAGCAAACGCACAATCAGAAGCAAAGAAAGCACAAGCTTCTGGTGCACAAAGTGCAAACGCTAGCTATGGTACAGAATTTGCAACTGAAACAGACGTGCATGCTGTGAAAAAACAAAATGCTAAGTCAGCTGCAAAACAATCACAATCTTCTAGTTCAAACGAGTAATGAAAGAAAAACACTTCTCCAATTCGAGAGAAGTGTTTTCTTTGTGTGTGGATCTTTGTAATGAAAAGAAAATGAACGACATAACTTCTAATAAGTCAACAAATGTAGTCAAAGGAAAAGGAAGTTAACAATTAGAAATATGTAATTAGGAATAATAACTGATGAATAAGTCCAAAGGGGGTAAGTAATGAACGATTTTGATAAGTTGGTAGGGGAGCAATTAGAAACGATGGATGAGTTGTTAAAGTTACAAGCACATCTAGAGAAGTATCAACAAATTGAAATGAATGAAAAAGATATGTGCGATAAAAAGGAACTGCATTTTATCCGTCAGGAAATATATAGAACAGAAGTAGCGTTGAAGATGTTACATGAGAAATTTGAAGAACAAACAAATAGTGTAATCCAATCTTTTGCAACTGAAAAAATGATTTCAAATTTAGGATAAGATATATCATTGTCTCAGGTGAAAAGTCCTTCAAATAGAGAAGGGCTTTTTTTATTACATGTCCTCGTTTATCCCGCTATTTGCCGGGCAGTAAGACCCCCACCTCAAAATTCAGCGAAAGCAAAGAAGTTAGGTGGGGGGCGGGCTGCCCGTAAAAGCCCGATTGGTGAGGGCTGATTAAAGTTTCACTTTATAAATAATACAATACAAACCTTGTTTCCTGAGAAGATTGGGGATTATTGTATTCAACTATAAACCTCCTGCATATTCAGTGTGGAAAATAGAGTCTTATCCCTTTAGTTTTAAAATTTTGACAAAAAAGTTATAATAGAAAAAAAGTGAATGCCGTTCAAAGGGCATTTGCAGTTGAAAGAAGGGAGCATATATGGGATTTCCCAAAGAAGGAGAAAAAGTACAAATACATAGTTATAAACATAATGGCTCCATTCATAGAATGTGGGAAGAAACAACAATTTTAAAAGGGACACAGAGTCTTGTGATCGGAGCGAATGATCGTACAGTAGTTACAGAATCAGATGGTCGAACATGGATTACGCGCGAACCAGCAATTTGTTATTTTCATGCTAACTATTGGTTTAATGTGATTGGGATGCTTAGGGAGGATGGCGTATATTATTATTGCAATTTAAGCTCACCTTTTGCGTATGATTCTGAAGCATTAAAGTATATTGATTATGATTTAGATATTAAAGTGTATCCAGATATGACATATACGCTTCTAGATGAAGATGAGTATGAAAAACATAGTCAAATTATGCAGTATCCACCTGTTATAGATACAATTTTAAAACGAAATGTAGCACATTTAACACAGTGGATTCATCAAAGAAAAGGTCCATTCGCACCAGATTTCGTAGATATGTGGTATGAACGATATTTAATGTACAGAAATTAAAACAAACCTGCAGGGAATTTCCCGGCAGGTTTGTCCTATTAGAGGGGGGATTATGTGCAGGGCATAAAAAGATATTTACAATTTGTTAAACCATATCGATGGCTTATTGCTATTACAATTATTATTGGACTAGTTAAGTTCGGTATTCCACTTATTATGCCGTGGTTATTAAAGTATATTATCGATGATGTAATTCAAGGGGCGGGTTCACTTCAAGATAAAACATCTCAATTAATAACAGCGATTGGAATTGCTTTTTTTATTTTTGCGGTATTAAGACCACCGATTGAATATTATCGTCAATATTTCGCGCAACGTATCGCAAATACAATACTGTATGATTTGCGGAAGCATATTTTCGGTCACTTACAAAAGTTAAGCTTACGTTATTATTCGAATACGAAAACAGGGGAGATTATTTCACGGGTCATCCATGATGTAGAACAAACGAAAGATTTTGTAATTACAGGTTTGATGAACGTCTGGTTAGATACTGCAACAATTGCTATCGCTATCATTGTTATGTTTTCTATGAATATAAAATTAACATTTGTTGCGTTATTGATTTTACCTATTTATGTAATAGCAGTGAAATATTTTTTCGGACGTCTTCGGAAATTGACGAAAGAGCGTTCACAAGCGTTAGCGACGATGCAAGGGTATTTGCATGAACGTATTCAAGGAATGCAAGTGACACGTAGCTTTGCGTTAGAAGAGTATGAGGGGAAGCAGTTTGAAAAAAGAAATAATGAATTTTTAACGAAAGCATTAAACCATACAAGTTGGACGGCGAGAACATTTTCGGCAGTAAATACGTTAACCGATTTAGGTCCGTTACTTGTGATTGGTTTTGCAGCATATGAAGTAATTCAGGGGCAGTTAACGCTAGGGACGATGGTAGCCTTTGTTGGATATATGGATAGTTTATATAGTCCGCTTCGCCGCCTTGTTAATTCATCTACAACATTGACACAATCTTTTGCATCGATGGATCGTGTGTTTGAACTGTTAGATGAAAAATACGATATTGTTAATGTGCCAAATGCGATACAAACGAAAAAATTAAATGGAGAAATTGTATTTGATAATGTTTCTTTTCGTTATAATGCAGATGAAAAAGAGATATTACACAACTTGTCATTAACTATGCAGTCTGGAGAGAAAGTAGCGCTTGTAGGAGCGAGTGGAGGAGGGAAGTCATCTCTTGCTAGTTTGATCCCGCGTTTCTATGATGTTTCTGAAGGCACGGTTTATGTAGATGGCATAGATGTAAGGAAGTATAATATGAGAAATTTACGTAGTAATATTGGAATTGTACTGCAAGATAATTTATTGTTTAGCGATACAATTGAAGCTAATATTTTATATGGAAATCCGAAAGCTACAGAGAAAGAAGTGATTGCAGCTGCCAAAGCTGCGCAAATTCATGATTTTATTATAGATTTACCAGATGGTTATAATACTGTCGTTGGAGAACGTGGTGTGAAGCTATCGGGTGGGCAAAGGCAACGCGTGGCAATTGCACGCGTATTTCTAAAGAATCCGTCGGTACTTATATTGGATGAAGCAACTTCGGCTTTAGATTTAGAAAATGAAAGGTATATTCAAGAGGCGCTTCAGACGTTAGCTGCTGACCGGACAACGATTATAATTGCACATCGATTAGCGACAATTACGCATGTTGATACGATCATTTACATTGAAGACGGTCAGATTAAAGAAACCGGTTCTCATGAAGAGTTAATGCGAAAAAGAGGATTTTATTATAATTTATATCAACTTCAACATATAACAGAAACAGCTCCTTTAGCATAAAAGGAGCTGCTTTTTTATTCGTCTTCTTTTTTATCATCGATTTGGAGTTCTTTTTCTGGTTTATGGTATGTGTAGAAGCTATCTACAAGTAAATCTAAATGCTCTACTTCTTCACTATAGTTAATGATGGAAGAAATAAGAGGGAAGAGATGTAACCATGTTTTATATGCTTCTTCATCGTCCTTGTTTTGATATTCCATAAAGATATCAATTAATTCTTGTTTACCTGTTTCAACTTCATCAAGCATTTCAACTGATTGTTGTTTTTTTGCTTTACCAATAAATTTTAATAAAACTTGTTCATGATAATGCGTTAATGAATCAAGTTCGTTTTGGATAGATTCCTGAAATTCTTCCGGCATGTAGCGTAGTTCATTTTCAGTACGGTGTAATGATTTTAACGTACTTAAAGCACGGCTTGTTGTCGCTAACATTTGTCTGAATAAAACGAGCTTACGAATTTTTGCGAACTTTACTTTTTTCGTGTAGCTTCTTTCTTCTTTATACAGCAAATAGTAATGATTTAGTTTGATCATTTTTTCTTTCATACGATCAATATCAGTTTTTAGCGTTGTAAAATCAGAAGCCTGCCTGCTATTCATTCGAATCCATTTTACAATTTCTTCTGTATTATCAACGATACGATGATAAAGTTTTGTTTCATATTTCGGCGGCATAAATACTAAATTTACAAGTGAAGCCGCAATAATACCAATCATAATTGTCGCAAATCGAAGTAAGGCAAAACTAAAGAAGTCTTCGCCTTGATACTCCATAATGGCGATAACTGTTACTAAAGCAATTGATATTGTGTTTTCTAATCGTAATTGCAGTGTAAGAGCAATTACTAATATACATGTTAATCCAATAATAAAAGGATTATGTCCAAAAGCAGTAGCAAATGCGATAGCAAATATCGCACCGATTACATTTGCTTGAATCTGTTCAAGTGCGGTTAAATAAGAACGGTATACAGACGGTTGAACAGCAAAGATAGCTGAAATTCCCGCAAATACCGGACTCGGTAATTGAAGTAAAATACAAGCAAATAAAGCTAACGTGATGGCAATACCCGTTTTTAAAATGCGAGCACCAAGTTTCATACCCTTAATAAGATCCTTTCTCTTGTCATAATGAATGTACAACATGATACTATACATTCATTACAATATGTTAGCAAGTGATATTTTAGTGACGTTAAAAGAAATTAGTATTCATTTTATCCAGCTAATTGTGAACAGTAAGATTCCCGCCTCTAAATTCAGTAGCTGGATGCCGGTAAACGCTCAATTGCTGTAGGCTAATTAAAGTTTCACTTTATAATTTTTCCTAATTTCTTTTAAACATCAGTTTTTAGTAAAAAGACCTGCTGAATTTCAGCAGGTCTCAAATTGTTACTATAGATTACTATGAGAAGTGTAATTCGTCAATTTTTTCTTAATAATGAAAATTACTCATGTTACTCTGTTGAGATAGATGGATCTGCCTGTTCTTTTTTGGGGATAATTTCAAAAAACTGGTTCTGTATATCATCTAATAATGGGGTTAACAAAGCAACTTCCTCATATTGCTCATGCTCGTTTAGTACACGAATATAGTCTAGCAATAATTCAGTTACATCTTTCAAACCATTTTTACTAATTGATTGTAATGTAACATTTGCCCCTTTTGCAATTCTTCTTTTTAAGGCCTGTTCTGTTAAGCCTAAGTTTGAATCATGACGCAAATAAACAACACCGCCAGTCATGCCAGCGCAAATCCATGGACCAGGGTCACCTAAAACAAGCGCTCGCCCATTTGTCATATATTCAAAAGCAAAACCTTTAATATTGGAGTATGCACCTATATTTCCTTGCTCTTTTTCACGGAGTGGTTTTGTTATTCTACCTCCAATGATCATGTCTGCCCCAGAAAGGCGAATGCCAGCACGAGCATCAGCGTTCCCTTGCACGTATAGTGCCCCTTTTTGTGCCCCATATCCAAATCCTTTTCCGACAGAACCGTTATAATATACTCCGTCTTTTCCTTTTGATTTCGTTATATAAATACCACCACCAAAGGAAGTTTTACCAATGCCATCTTGTGCGCCGCCATTTACGTGTATAAATAAATTTTCACTATTGTAAGCACCTAACCCATTTCCAGGGATAGAACCATTCGTATACTTTAATGTAAGTGGTTCAAGTTGAGTAGCTTCATATAGTTTACTGCGAACGCGATAACATGATTCTAGACCGCCCATAACGCGTTGCTCTACACCAACGCCTACTAATTCTTTTGAGTCAGCGGAATGAACTGTTTTAAATTGTTTTTCTGGTACGTCTTTTGTTGTTGTAACAGATGGATGTTCTATTATTTGTAGTAAATTACATAAGTTTAATAAATTTTCGCCCCGAACTTGCTCTAATAAATCAGAACGCCCGACAATTGCTTGTAAATTTGTATACCCAAGCTGTCCTGTTAATCGTTTTAGTTCTACACCGAAAGAGGTGAATAAATTTAGCAGGCCAGCAACTGCGCTTTCTAATTCGCGTGGGACGAAGCGGCGTAATCCATGTTCTTTTGCCTGTGCTTCAGACTCAATTTGTGTCGCAATTCCAACATGGCAAGTATCTAGATGGCACCCACGGCAAGTAGTACAGCCGATTGCAATCATTGACAGTGTGCCAAATCCAATACGGTTTGCTCCGAGGAGCATGATTTTCAAGGCATCATTTACACTTCGAATACCACCATCTGCCCAAATCTCTACTTTATGTCTCATGCTCGCTTCTAATAAAGCGTTGTGAGCGGCTTTAACACCAATTTCTACAGGAAGACCTACATGTTGCAAGGCGTGAATACGTGCAGCACCTGTTCCACCATCGAATCCGCTAATGTTAATAAAATCAGCACCAGCTTTGGCGATACCGACAGCAATTGTTCCGATATTAGGAACAACAGGGACTTTCACGGCTACTTTGGCAAGTTGATTAGCTGTTTTAATTTCCGTAATCATTTGAGCTAAATCTTCAATTGAATAAATATCATGGTTGTTAGAAGGTGAAATTAAATCTGAGCCGATTGTCGCATTACGTGCTTCAGCGATTTTGGCTGTCACTTTTGAACCAGGTAAATGCCCACCTTCACCAGGCTTTGCGCCTTGACCGATTTTGATTTCAATTAAATTCGATGAGTTTAGTAGTTCGGCATTTACTCCAAATCGCCCAGATGCCACTTGTTGTCCGCGTGTATGTGGGTATTTCCCGATCATATCTTTAATTTCGCCGCCTTCACCGTTCAAGCTAATCATATTTAGCTGATCGGCCGCTTCTGCATATGCGCGAAAGGCAATTTCGTTTTGAGAACCAAATGACATAGAACTAATAATAAATGGTAAATTATGATTTTGAATGCCGATAGATACTTCTTCAGTTGGAACGACATGTTTTGTTTGTTTCGTTTGAACAAGGTGTCTGATTGCGATTGGATTATTCTCTTCTAGTTCACTTAACTTGTCACGGTAGTCATCATAAGGATTTCCTTTTGCAACATCGCCGATTGCTTTCCAAATTCGCGGGAATATATGAAATGATTTTCGCATTCTAATTTTAGGATTGTTATAATCCTCTGCTCGTATTTTTGCATCTTCAGCAAGTGATTCAAGTGAAAAAGCTAAATCATTTGAACCGAAGAAATTTGTGATTTGTAATATATTTGCAATTTCCTCATGTAACCCAATAGATGAATAGAGACGTCCGTAACCACGTAACTCATGAATTCCAATTGTTGAAATGACTTTTTCTAATCCTTTATTAAGTGCATTATACAGATTCGTAATTGGTGTTTTTGTTCCATCACTTACAGTCGCGAATAATAAATATGGATTAATACTATCTGCTCCTAATCCATATAGCGTGACAATGTCATGTAAGGAGCGAAGGGCACCAGAACGTATAACGAGAGAACAATTGCGGCGTAATTTATTTTCACTTAATTCTTGATGTACTTTCGCGGTAACTAAATGTGGATCAATCCACAAGCGTTCATTTAGATGGGCTTTTGCGTCATCTAATACTAGTAGGGAAGCACCATTGTTAACAGCAGCTATCGCTTCAGAACTAATGCGGCTTAATGCACATTGCAGGGTTTCTGACGAGCTGAATGTAGCAGAGATTGTGGCAATAGAGTTATGAGTCCTAAATAACGCTGTGAGTTGTTCGTACGTAATTGTGTGTAATTCCTCTGCAATAGGTTGTGCCACGCTGCCTTCTAAAATAATTGGTGAAAGCATTTCAACTACAAATGGCCGTTTTGCGCCGCTTAATAAACTTGGACGCTCTCCAAGTACAGTACGTGTAGAGAAGTGTTCAATTTCACGGTCACGGTCAATTGCTGGGTTTGTAACAACAGCTACACTTTCTTTAATAAAGTCAGCGATATTTCGTCTATCAGTATCAAGTGCGGCAAGTGGTGAGTCATGCCCAAGTGAGCGTATTGGTTCAACACCTTTTGTTGCCATCTGTTCAAGAAGCTGAATATGTTCTCGGTCCCATCCGAAAGCGACGTATTGTTTCGTTTCAACTTGAACAAAATCACATAGCCCTTGGATTTTTTGCGTTTCAGGGATAGATAAATTTAAATGATAATTGGTAGTATCAATTCGCTTTTTAAAACGGTTATATACTTGGATTTGATATTTGTCATATTCATAAAGAACAAGTTCATCTTGTTCATTCCATTTTAATCCGACCTTTTCTCCAGGGGCGAGTGGCTTTGGTTCTGCTACATATTTAGTTGGTGATACAACTCCAGGTTCAGAAGAGAAAATATAAGAGCTTTCTGTCTCTACTTTCCATACTGGGCGTAATCCAAGGGAATCAACGCTGAAAACAGCTTCATCTTTAAAACGGGAAATGATGCCAGCTGGTCCTTGTGCAAAATGTCCCCATGCTTCACGTATATACGTATATAAATCTTGTAAAGGTGTTTCATAAAGTTTAATTTCATTAATAATTGGTGGAAATAGTATTTCCATTGCTTCAAATAAACTGTAGTCGTATTGAACAAGTAGGGTTTCTAAGGTGCGGTTTAAATCTTGAGAGTCACTGCCTCCAGCAGTAAGTGGTACATCAATCATTTCAGCTTGATCGCGTAATTTTGCGATTGTGTTAATTTCACCATTATGTCCGAGAATACTAAATGGTTGTACACGAAAAAAATTAGATAATGTATTAGTAGAGTAGCGGTTATGTCCTAATGTCATAGTTGAAGCGATAAGTGGATGTTGTAAATCATTATAGTAGGCAACAAGTGTATCACCAGCACCTAGAACTTTATATACAACATGATCACGACTTAATGAAGCAACATGAATTGCTTCGTTTTCCTCTATTTTTATTGTGACAGAAAATAATGTTTGCTCAATATTTGTAATTTCATTTTCTGCGATAAGGGCAACTTGCCAAAATAAAGGTTCTTCTTGTTTACCGAGTGGACCGAGCGCATCTGAGTTTGTTGCATCATCACTTTCGAAAATGATAGTAAAGTTTTTGTTGTTTAATTGCGTACGAATATAATCTTTTAAGGCAGTAATGTTTTCTTTTTTATTTAGAAAAAAATGTCCAACGATAAAGTGGGGATGATCCACAATCGTTGGATTATATCCACTACTTTTTAGTTTTTCATTCCAAAGCGTTTTTGGTACATCAATGTGAATGCCGATGCCATCGCCCTCGCCATTAATGAAACCAGCTCTATGATTCATTTTGACGAGTGATTGTATGCAAAGGTCAATGTTTTCTTTTGTAGGAATTTTTCGTTTCTCCATAACGGAAACGATTCCACACGCATCATGTTCTGCATTTCTATAATCTCGAAATAAAGACGGTGTCCATGTATTTGTTTTATTGAGCATCCGTCAATCCCCCCTCTTGTAAAAGTTAGAATAATCTTACTATTTAAGGTGTGAATCACCTTGTACACAGAGATAGTAATGATGTAAAAGAATATAAAACAGATAATTATGAATAATTATACTATTAATGTGGGATTTATGAAATAGAAAAAAGGAAAAAAGAAAGATGTGCTTTCTTTTTTCCTTTTAATGACGAGATTATTTGCTATCTGCTAAAGCAGCAAATGCTCTGCCTACAGCTTCAATTGTATATTCAATATCTTCTTTTGTATGTTCTGTCGTTAAGAACCATGCCTCGTATTTTGAAGGTGCTAAGTTAACTCCTTCTTGAAGCATTAGCTTGAAGAATTTACCGAACATTTCACCGTCTGTATCTTGTGCTGCATCGTAATCTTCAATTGTATTTGTTGTGAAGTATACAGTTAAAGCGCCTTTTAGGCGGTTTAATGTAATATCGATATTATGTTTTGCAGCTTGCTCTAAAATTCCTTTTTCAAGCATGGCACCAAGTTCATCTAATTTCTCATAAAGTCCTTGTTGTTGAAGAACTTCTAGACAAGCAATACCGGATGCCATAGAAGCAGGATTTCCTGCCATTGTACCTGCTTGATATGCAGGGCCAAGCGGAGCAACTTGTTCCATAATTTCTTTCTTACCACCGTAAGCACCGATTGGAAGTCCGCCGCCAATAACTTTACCAAGAGCTGTTAAGTCTGGTGTTACGCCAAGTAAATCTTGAGCACCACCGTACATGAAGCGGAAAGCGGTAATAACTTCATCATAAATTACTAGTGCGCCAGCTTCATGAACAAGTTCATTCACTTTCTCAAGGAATCCAGGTTTTGGCTCTACAATACCGAAGTTTCCAACAATCGGTTCTACAAGAATAGCCGCTACTTCATGTCCCCATTTATCTAACGCTTCTTTTAAAGTTTCTACATTATTAAATGGAACAGTAATAACTTCTTGAGCGATACTTTGTGGTACGCCGGCTGAGTCAGGTGTTCCTAGTGTAGAAGGACCAGATCCAGCTGCTACAAGTACTAAATCAGAATGACCGTGGTAACAACCAGCAAATTTCATGATTTTTGTGCGGCCTGTGTAAGCACGAGCAACACGAATTGTCGTCATTACTGCTTCAGTACCAGAGTTTACAAAGCGTACTTTATCTAAAGCAGGCATTGCCTCTTTTAACATTTTTGCAAATTTTACTTCTAGCGCTGTTGGTGTTCCGTAAAGTACACCATTTTCAGCAGCTGTTGTAATTGCTTTTGTGATGTGCGGGTGAGCATGTCCAGTAATAATAGGACCGTATGCTGCTAAATAATCGATATATTTATTTCCGTCTACATCCCAGAAATAAGCACCTTTTCCACGTTCCATAGCAACAGGAGCGCCACCGCCAACTGCTTTAAAAGAACGAGAAGGACTATTAACGCCGCCAACGATATGTTCTAAAGCTTCTTTATGTAATGCTTCTGATTTTGTGAATTTCACTACCATTCATCTCCTTACAAAAATCTATGTATTATTCTAACATGTTTTTCGAAAAGACGTATTGTTTGTGATAGAGAAGGCAGTTGGGTAAACTATTCGTTGTGACATTTAGGAGGGGGGTCCGATTATGAAATCGGTAATTGAGGTACAAGGGTTACGTAAAGAATTTACAGCCTATTCAAGTCGTCCGGGTTTAAAGGGTGCATTTCGCGATTTATTAAATCGTAATTATAAAATAGTACCAGCAGTAAATGATGTATCTTTTACTGTAAAACAAGGTGAGATGGTTGGTTATATCGGTGAGAACGGTGCTGGTAAATCAACAACAATTAAAATGCTTACGGGGATTTTGACTCCGACATCAGGAGAGATTTTAGTAAATGGGATGAACCCACATAAGCAGAGAGAAGAATTTGTAAGAACCATTGGTGTTGTTTTCGGTCAACGTTCACAACTTTGGTGGGATATTGCTGTACAAGAATCTTTTCGTTTATTAAAAAAAGTGTACGGTGTATCAGACGCTCAGTATAAAGAGCATATGGAACACGTGATTGAAACGTTAGATATTGGTCCTTTATTAGATAAGCCAGTTCGAAAGTTATCTCTAGGTCAAAGAATGCGTTGTGAATTAGCGGCAGCATTAATTCATAACCCACCGTTATTATTTTTAGATGAACCAACAATTGGGCTAGATGTACTTGTGAAATTGAAAATACGTGAATTTTTAAAAGAAATGAATGAACGTTATAAAACAACAATTTTATTAACAACCCATGATATTACTGATATTGAAGCATTATGTGAGCGTGTTATCATGCTGGATGAAGGAAATATTATGTATGACGGTTCTTTAAATAATCTTCGTACGCAGTGGGGAGCAGAGAAGGAAATACATTTTCAGTTTATTGCACCAGTTTCCTATCAGGCTTTATCAATGGTTATGCCAGATAGTCATGTCGTTTGGTCGAAAGCGAAAGAGGAAAACGCGTGGGTTGCAAAAATACCGAATGAAGAAGTTATTATTTCAATGCTTATTTCTAAAGTAGTACAAGCCTTTCAAATTAAAGATTTAAAAATTAATGAAGTGTCTACAGAGGAAATTATTCGTAACATTTATGAAGAAGGTATTAAACATGGGTAAGTATATTGAAATGATTCGAATTCGTTTTTTAATGATGCTTGCGTATCGCACAAATTATTATAGCGGGATTTTAATTTATACGATTAATATCGGTGCGTATTATTTTTTATGGCAAGCAATTTATAGCGGAAAAGAGAACATTGAAAGTTTATCTATTTCGCAAATGACTACGTATATCGCAATTGCGTGGATGGCACGTGCCTTTTATTTTAATAATATAGATAGGGAAATTGCGATGGAGATTCAAGAAGGACGTGTAGCGGTAGAACTGATTCGTCCATATAATTATTTAGGGATGAAAGTGATGCAAGGTCTTGGGGAAGGGATATTTCGTTTTGCATTTTTTTCAATTCCAGGTATGGTTATCGTTACGTTATTATTTTCATTGCAAATTACAACGAATTTTCAAACGTGGTTATATTTCTTCTTGTCTCTAATATTTAGTTTTATTATTAATACACAAATTAATTTAATGACGGGAATGCTCACGTTCTTCCTATTTAATAATAGTGGAATTATGTATGCAAAACGCGTTGTTATTGATTTATTTTCTGGTCTATTATTACCGATTAGTTTTTATCCGTTATGGGCCCAAAAGGCAATGATGTTTTTACCGTTTCAAGCCATTAGTTATATTCCGAGTATGATTTTTTCAGAAGGTATACAAGGAAATAAATTGTATGAGGCATTATTATTCCAAGTAATTTGGGCGATTGTCCTTATTATTCCAATTGTACTTATGTGGAGAACGGCGAGAAAACGTCTAATTGTACAAGGGGGATGATGAGATGATATATATAAAACTATTTTTGCAATATGCAAGCCAATATATAAAAACAAAATTGGAGTATCGGGGCGATTTTATCGTTGGATTACTTTCTGATTTATCACTACAGGCTGTTAATTTAATCTTTATTCTCGTTGTGTTTGGGCATACACAAGCATTAAAAGGCTGGAGTAGAGAAGAAGTAATCTTTATTTATGGTTTCTTTTTAGTGCCGTTTGCCATTTTCTCAGCTTTCTTTAACATATGGGACTTTAATGATCGTTACATTATTAAAGGGGAGATGGATCGTATATTAACGAGACCGATTCATAGCTTGTTTCAAATTATATTAGAAAGAATGGAACTTGAGTCTTTAATTGGGGCCATTACAGGAATGATTGTAATGGGATATGCAGCTGTAGAGTTACAATTATCTTTTTACTGGTATGATTTCTTCTTATTTATATTGATGGTAGGAGGAGGCGCACTTGTATATGGAGGGATATTTGTTACGCTTGCGAGTCTTGGTTTTTGGTCAGATGCGAAAAGTTCAATTATGCCCCTTATGTATAACATAGGTAATTACGGGCGCTATCCTGTTAATATTTATAATCGTGTAATTCGTTTCATTTTAACGTTTGTTTTACCGTTTGCGTTTGTTGGAGTATATCCAGCAGCATACTTTTTAAGAAAAACAGAATGGAATAGTTATGCATTCGCGACGCCAATTGTTGGTGTTATCTGTTTTACGATTGCAATCACTCTTTGGAATCAAGGGGTAAAAAGGTACCGTGGTGCTGGGAATTAATTATAGAAGCTTGTTTGTTTCTAAGGGATAAATCCAATGGTCGTCTCATACATATAAAATGAGGTGGAGGACATGTTATGGGGATTTATTCTATTACTTGCAGCAATCGCTATTTTGAAAAGTGTCCAATTATTATGGAGTTCCTATTCAGATTCAACGCGTTTTTTTTCGCTGTATAATTTGGCCACATTATTTTTAATCTATACAACAGTACTGATCGCGTTTGGATTAAGTTACGTTGTATTAGAGGAAATGGGTTTCGCAGTTTTGAAAGAGGACGGAGAAAGTTTGAACGCTCATTCTTTTCAACTCGTTGAAGTTTGTTTATATTTTAGCGCAGTTACTTTATTGTCTGTTGGATATGGTGACATATCTCCGATTGGAATTGGGCGATGGATTGCAATTGCAGAAGCGCTAATTGGATATACACTCCCTTTTGCTTTTGTGATGAGGTCTGTAATAGACAATGAAAAATAAGGAAGCATTTGTTATAGTAAAGGAAAAGAGTAGGAGTGATAACTATGATTACAGTAGGAGAAATGGCACCAGAATTCACATTAGAGGGAAGTAACGGAGAAGAAGTTAGCCTAGCTGATTTCCGCGGTAAAAATGTAGTTCTCTATTTTTACCCGAAAGATATGACGCCAGGATGTACAACTGAAGCATGTGATTTTCGTGATGCGTATGGAGTATTTCAAGAGAAGGATACGGTTATTCTTGGAGTAAGTCCTGATTCAGCGAATAGACATTTGAAATTCATTGAGAAACATGAATTGCCATTTACACTTTTAGTAGATGAAGATCATAAAGTAGCAGAGTTATATGATGTTTGGAAGCTGAAAAAGAACTTTGGGAAAGAGTATATGGGAATCGAGCGTTCTACATTCCTTATTAATAAAGACGGTGAACTTGTAAAAGAGTGGCGTAAAGTGAAAGTGAAAGGACATATTGAGGATGTTCTTTCTTATATAAAATAAATCTATAGTGGAGATAAAATATGCAGAAACAAGGCAAGTGTCTATACATATTTTACTGCCTTACATAAAGTGGAAGTGTAGGGCATACCTCCTCAGATGATAGTATTCCAAGTGCGATTATGTCGCACTTTTTTCTATGTAATATATGAAGAAAAAGGGAAAGATACATAAAAACAAGCTCTGAATATAAAAATAAACCACATACTTATAGTAGAAATATTGACGATTTATAAGAAAAGGAGTACACTCTTTATAAGAATTATAAAATAATAATCCGTATAGAATCGGGGTGCATGACGGTGGTCAAAGAAGAATTAAAAGAAGCGCTAGAAATGCTGAAAAATACGGGTGTACGCATTACTCCACAGCGTCATGCTATTTTAGAGTACCTTGTGGAATCAATGACGCACCCAACAGCGGATGACATTTATAAAGCATTAGAAGGTAAGTTTCCAAATATGAGTGTTGCAACTGTCTATAATAACTTACGTGTATTTAAAGAGGTTGGACTTGTAAAGGAATTAACTTATGGAGACGCTTCAAGTAGATTTGATTATGTTACAAGTCAACATTATCATGTGATTTGTGAAAAATGTGGTAAGATTGTTGATTTTCCTTATGGAGGTTTGGAACAACTTGAAGAGGAAGCTGCAAAAACGACAGGCTTCGTTATTAATAGTCATCGCTTAGAAATTTATGGCGTTTGTCCAGAGTGTCATAAGGCGTAATATATAATAAAGAAAGAGGCTGACGGCTATACGTCAGCCTCTTTCTTTATTATATAAGGATTAGCGTGAGGTTAATCGGGATTTACAGTGCTAAGTTAGTAAGAAGAGTTAGATAAAAGTTTGTCGAATTTACTTTGTATTGGTGGAAATGAATTCTTGGAGGGGACATTTTGAAGAAATATGAGATTAAAAGTGACATTCCAACATTGGAAGAATATAAATATTTATGTGATTCTGTGGGATGGACTAATTATATGAACTTTGAGGTGGCGGAAATATCACTTCAAAATTCGATTTACTGTATAACAGTCAAGGATAATAATCAAATCATCGGCATGGGGAGAATTGTTGGTGATGGGGCTATCTATTTCTATATTCAAGATATAGTGGTTCATCCAGAGTATCAAAAGAATGGTATTGGAAAGAAAATAATGAATACTTTAGTAGAATACTTAAATCAGAATGCTCCAGATAAAGCATTCATTGGTTTGTTTGCGTCGCAAGGTAAAACGTCATTCTACGAAAAATATGATTTTAAAGATTATTCGCCTAACATGACAGGGATGTTTACTGTTATTTCGAAAAAATAGGTGTAATAAATTTAATAAAACAATTAAAAAGTTGATTTCTTAAGAAATCAACTTTTTAATGAGTTGAAACGTTTGTAGTGTTGCAAACTCGTATTTCCCTTGATACTTATGATTTATAACTCTTCTTATTATACTTTTCATCAAATTCTTTTCCTTCTAGATCTCGATCTAGTGTTAAAGGTTGATTGCAGTGCATACATGCATCGACACGGCCGAGCATTTTTGTTGGCTTATCACAGCTTGGACAAATAATTTGGATAGTCTTAGTAGATAACATACCAATCCAAAAGTAAACGACAGTGCTAGCGATAACAGCTAAAAAGCCAACCATCATAAACGTTGTCATAACAATAATGTTTTCGCGGAAAAAGACACCTAAGTATGCAATGAAGAGGCCGATAAATACTAAACTTAATGCAAAGGTCCGGATTTTATTGATTTTGTTTGAATACTTAATGCTCATTCTCACCACACTCCTATAATAATAATATAACATAAAATTTAGAATTTTCACTCTCGTGTAAATTGATAAAGGGATAAGATATGAAATGGATAGGAGGGGAGCCATGAAGAATGAATGGGTGCTATAATGATTTTTACAGCGATTTTTAAGTTTTTAACGGGATGTGAAATTTTTTTGTAAAAAGTATTGACCCTGTATATACTGCATGATATATTAATAACCGTCGCTGATGCGGAAACGCAGAAAACGACAAAAAAGAAATTGAAAAACTTAGTTGACATTGAAAAATGAAGATGTTAACATAAGGAAGTCGCAAATGAGCGACCAAGTAGTTCTTTGAAAACTGAACGAAACAAACAACGTGAAACGTCAATTTTTATTTTTAGATGCTAGACAAACTAACTTTATTGGAGAGTTTGATCCTGGCTCAGGATGAACGCT
>NZ_JAKUFQ010000051.1:0-38752 GCF_022663475.1 Bacillus cereus group sp. BfR-BA-01382 | reverse complement strand
CTCAAATTATATCAACGATTTTTTTAATATATCAACGGTTCGACACAACATATCGATTTACCGACAATCTCCGACAAGGACAAACCAACTACATACCCCCTACCCGTTAATCCGCACAAGCAACAAAACAAAAAAACTATCGCATATACGCGATAGCTCTTTATTGTACATATGCAGCTAATGCTTCTAAAGCCTCTTCTGCATCTGAACCTTCTGTTGTAATTGTTATCATGCTTCCAGTTCCAATTGCTAAGCTCATAATCCCCATTATGCTCTTTGCATTTACTGTCTTTCCATCTTTCTCAATGAAGATATCTGCATGAAAGCGATTTGCCTCTTGTACAAACAACGCAGCCGGACGTGCTTGTAAACCGTTTTTTAATGAAACCTGAACTCGTTTTTGAACCACAGCTCCATTTCCCCTTTAACCTCTTATTTTTTTGCTACCGTTTCCCCCGCGCGTAATTTCTCTGCAATTTCATCGATTTTACGCAAACGATGATTAATACCCGATTTACTAATTTTCCCCCCGGATACCATCTCACCTAACTCTTTCAATGTTACATCTTGATAATCTCTTCGTAGCTGCGCAATTTCTCGTAGTTTATCTGGCAATATATCAAGACCAACCGTCTCATCAATATAGCGGATATTTTCAATTTGCCTTAGCGCTGCACCAATTGTTTTATTTAAATTAGCTGTTTCGCAGTTCACTAAACGATTTACGGAATTACGCATATCACGTACGATTCTAATATCTTCAAATCTTAAAAGCGCATTATGAGCACCAATAATATTTAAAAATTCCGTAATTTTCTCCGCTTCTTTCAAATACGTAATGTACCCTTTTCTTCTTTCCAGCGTCTTACTATTTAAATCAAATCCGTTCATTAGTTCACATATAGCATCATTATGTTCCTTATATAACGAAAAGATCTCTAAATGATAAGATGATGTTTCTGGGTTATTTACTGAACCACCTGCTAAAAATGCACCGCGTAAATACGATCGTTTACAACACTTCTTCTCAATCAATTCTTGTGATATATTTCGAATAAATGAAAAGTCATCTCGCACGATATGAAGATCGGCTAATATTTCGCGAGACTTCTCAACAAGCCTTACGATATATACATTATTTTTCTTCAATCGCATTTTTTTACGAACAAGCAATTCTACCGTTACGTCATATCCCTTTTTCAAAAGCGTATAAATTCTTCTTGCAATTGCCGCATTTTCTGTTTGAATATCAATAGATAGACGACGGTTTGAAAAAGAAAGCGATCCATTCATTCGAAGTAACGCTGATAATTCAGCTTTTTCACAGCATTCCTTCATTTCAAGGTTCGTCAGCTCTTTCTTTGTTTCTGATGCAAATGACACAGTCAACACCTCCTTATACGATTATTATGGAACAAAATTCTTGTCCTATATGAATGAGGAGCGCTACCTCAAACGAGGCAACGCATATTTATAACAATGAATATAAAATCGAAGCTAACTTTAACGTATCATGCCTTACAACACGATCATCATACTTCGCTAATCCACCTTGAATGACATCAATATTATTTTCAGCAAAACGTTCTTCATCCACTACAACTGGTGTAGACATTTCTTCCTCATATAACTTACGTAATTCACAAGGAATATCACGGTTATTTACAATTGCAGTATTAATAAATGGTTGCCCTAAATGATCGTGTAAAGCCTGCACATGATCAAAAGCAGTATATCCCATCGTTTCACCCGCTTGTGTCATAACGTTACATACATACACCTTCTTCGCCTTTGCAGCAAGAACAGCATCCCCAATTTTATTAACAACTAAGTTGGGTAATATACTTGTATACAAACTTCCTGGACCGAAAACGAGTAAATCAGCTCGTTTAATCTCAGCCAAGGTTTCATGCAATGGCTCTACATCTTCTGGAGTTAAAAAGACACGATTAATCTTCTTTCCGTAATAAGGAATCTTTGATTCGCCTGTTACAATTTCTCCATCTTCAAGTTCCGCATGAAGTACCGCACTTTGATTCGCTGCTGGTAATACACGTCCTCTGACATTTAATACTTTACTTGTTTCCGTAATTGCATGGAAAAAGTCTCCTGTAATTGAGGTCATACCTGCCAACAATAGATTTCCTAACGCATGACCTTTCAGTCCGTCCCCTGTTGTGAAACGGTGCTGAAATAAAGCTTCCACCAGTGGCTCTACATCCGATAACGCAACAAGTACGTTACGGATGTCACCTGGAGGTGGAATTTCTAGCTCATCACGTAATCTACCTGAACTGCCACCATCATCAGCGATTGTAACAACTGCTGTAATATCAACAGGATATTGCTTTAATCCTCTTAATAAAACAGAGAGTCCAGTTCCGCCTCCCATGATAACAATTTTAGGCTTTCTCTCTTTTTTCATCCCTTAATGGCCCTTTCTCTTCTCCACATCACGATGAGATACATGAACACTATACTCTGGTTTCAAATGTTTCCCAAGGTATTCTGTAAGCGTAACAGAACGATGCTGTCCACCTGTACATCCAATTGCAATTACAAGTTGACTTTTGCCTTCTCTTTTATAATGAGGCAACATGAAAGTAATCAGATCCGTCAACTTCTCTAAAAACTTATGTGTCTCATTAAATTTCAGTACATACGAAGAAACTTCTTCATCTAGTCCTGTTAATGGCTTCATATGTGGAATGTAATATGGATTTGGTAAAAAACGAACATCAAATACTAAATCTGCATCAATTGGAATACCGTACTTAAATCCAAATGACATAACATTTACACGAAATGCTTGCTCAGTTTCTGTTGAGAACAAGTGAACAATTTTTTCACGTAATTCTTTCGGTTTTAAATCCGATGTATCAAGCACAATATTCGCTCGTGCCTTCATATCTGTTAATAAATCGCGCTCTGCTTCGATTCCCTTTAACGGCAAACCAGTTGGTGCAAGTGGATGCGAACGTCTCGTTTCTTTATAACGAGTTACAAGCGTACTATCTTTCGCATCTAAAAATAAAATATGAGGAATAATCCATGTACGTTCTGATAAATCATCAAGCGCTCCCCATAAATGTTCGAAAAACTCGCGGCCACGTAAATCAATACCAAGTGCCACTTTATTCATTTTCCCTTTTGAATCCGCCATAAGTTCAATAAACTTTGGCAATAACATCGGTGGCAAATTATCTACACAAAAATATCCTAAATCTTCAAAACTTTGTAAAGCTACTGTTTTTCCAGCTCCAGACATCCCTGTAATAATTACCATTTTTATATCATTATTCTCTGTCATCGTATCCTCTCCTTGACGGTTTAACTCGGATCTAATCGATATGAAAGCAACTCAAAATCTGGGGTATATACAAATGTACCGTAGATTATGCCATTTCCTTTAATTAAGTAATCAATAATGTGATAATCTCCTGGCGCCATTGCTAAATCATCAATTTTGTCAAATGTATGCCAACCAATGATGCCTTCTTCGCTCTCTAGTTTGTTTTCTCCTGCAAAATCTGTCGCTAAAAAGGAGAACATCATCCATTCAGAAACAACTTTATCACCTTCTTGGATGACAAAGGTGAAGACCCCCTTTAACGCTGGGTTTTTCAAATAAATACCTGTTTCTTCACGATACTCGCGAACAACGGAATCTCTTACAGTCTCACCACGCTCCATTTTCCCGCCTGGTGCAACCCACCAATTTCGGCGAGGTTTTTGGAGTAAGAGTACTTCATTATCTCTAATTAACACACAGTTTGTCACTCTTTGCATGTTTCTTCACCTCAGCTACTTGCAGTAAAATTCCTCACTGCATACTTCTTTCATTATACTATCAAAAACAGTTTGCTACAACGAAGGAGCCAGTCCTCTTTCGTTAAGCATATGCTACTCAACAATTTTAAAAAAGCTTTCTATAACAAGCAATGTAAATGCTTAGACTTTCAATGAATAGCATAAAAAATCCCCTTAACGATTTTTATCGCCAAGGGGATTAAAGCCTTTATTTCTTACCGAAATAAGTAACAATCGCAAATCCTAAAATAAAGGTAATAATCGAACTTATAATTGAAAATCCGCCAGTCGGAATCCCAGGGAACACAATTACAATCGAACCGATTACAAGTCCAATAATTGCCGCAAATGTCATACTTTTATAACGATCTAATAAAAAACTAATGCCTTTACTACTTACAACAAATCCGACCATAACACCAGCACCGATAACCACGATTAAAGGTAAATTAAGTGTAGTTAAAGCGTTAATTGCTGTTGG
The DNA here is from genome assembly GCF_022663475.1 of Bacillus cereus group sp. BfR-BA-01382. Lineage (NCBI taxonomy): Bacteria > Bacillati > Bacillota > Bacilli > Caryophanales > Bacillaceae > Bacillus > Bacillus cereus group sp. BfR-BA-01382. The sequence goes on along the minus strand of NZ_JAKUFQ010000051.1, from coordinate 34,461 downwards.
ATACACACCAATAATTAATAAAATAAACGATCCACTAATCCCAGGAAGCAGCATGGCCATACTAGCCATCCATCCTGCGAAAAATAAACCAATTGCATTTAAAATTGTTAACGTCGTAATTGGATCTGCTGCCTTATCTGGTTTAAAGAAAGCTGTAATCGCAACAAGAATTGCTGCAACTATTAATAAAACAATGTGCTTACCTTTAAACGATGACTTTGCATCAGCTTCTCTCATTAACATCGGTAATATACTAATAATTAAACCGAGGAAGAAAAATTGAGTCGGTTCATAATGATTTGCAAGTAAATATTTAATAACGTGACTTAACGTTAAAAATGCTGCTGCCACACCAGCTGCAAGGGGAATTAAAAATCCTAAATGTTTTTTCCATTCACGACTAAAGAATCCACTAATTGCCGCAAGCAATTGTTCATAAATCCCTAACACAACAGCGATTGTACCGCCGCTCACACCAGGAATTAAATCACTAACGCCCATACAAAATCCACGATATATATTACGCCATTCCATACTGAATAAATTCCTCATTTCTTATAGTGATTTTTTCCGTAAAGTCCAGTATATCAATAAGAAAGCTTATAATCCTAATATTTTTTGACAAAATTTTGACATTTTCAAACAAAAAAAGAAGAAAGCTCCTGTCGGTAGCTTTCTTCTCACAAGGTATATTATCCCTTATTTTTCTGATACAGTTTTTAATTCCTCTAATAATTCTTCTACGTAATGTTGAGCACTTTGTGCTGCAATACTACCGTCACCTGTTGCAGTTACAATTTGACGAAGCATTTTTTCACGAACATCACCAGCTGCAAAAATACCAGGAATTTTCGTTTCCATACGTTCGTTCGTTTCAAGGTAACCATTTTCATTTGTAATACCTAGTTCAACAAATGGTTTTGATAATGGTAACATACCGATGTATACGAATACGCCGTCAGTTTTGACTTCTTTCTCTTCTCCACTGTTTACGTCGACAAGTGTTACACTTCCTACTTTACCACTTGCTTCGTTGATTTCTTTTATAGTATGGTTCCAAATGAAATCTACTTTTTCATTTTGGAAAGCACGGTCTTGTAAAATTTTCTGTGCACGAAGCGTGTCACGACGGTGAACAATCGTTACTTTTGATGCAAAGCGCGTTAAGAATACACCCTCTTCAACAGCAGAATCTCCGCCGCCAATTACGATAAGTTCTTTTTCTTTAAAGAATGCCCCGTCACATACTGCACAATATGATACACCACGGCCGCCAAGTTCTGTTTCACCCGGTACACCAATTTTTTTATACTCTGCACCGCTTGCAACGATAATTGCACGTGCTTTATATTCTTTTTTACCAGCAATAATTGTTTTGTATTCTTTACCATCGATGACTTCTTTCACATCACCGTATGCATATTCAGCACCAAATTTCTTCGCATGCTCAAACATTTTATTTGATAAGTCTGGTCCTAAAATAGACTCATAACCTGGGTAGTTTTCTACATCTTCTGTGTTTGCCATTTGGCCACCTGGAATACCACGCTCAAGCATTAATGTGCTTAAATTTGCACGAGATGTATATACTGCAGCTGTCATACCAGCTGGTCCTGCACCAATAATAACGACATCATAAATTTTTTCTTCTGACACACTATTCACTCCTATCCATTCCTACACAATTAAGTTACCCTCATTATACTGTTAGCATCATTTTTTTCCCAATGATTTGCTTATCTTATGTGTGCGTACGCTTAACAGCTTGCACATACTTTCGGACAGTCGCTACAGATACATTATATACATCTCCAAGCTCCGACTGTGTCATTTTATTTCCTTGTTCGCCGCGTACAATGTATTCAATCGCAGCTGACCAGCCGTACACATTTGTAAATATATCTCCAGATGTATATAAACGTATGAACGTACAAAACCAAAAGTGTAAACACTCTTCAATTAATTCATCATCTTTTTTCGTATAATTGTATAATGCATCCGCGATTCGTACGCACTGCTCAAATTGTTGTAAATCAGCTGGAATACTCTTATGACTATTAAGTAAAAAGAAGTAATTTGCAAGTTGTGATACGATGGGAACACCGTTCTTCGCTTGCGTTATATCAAAGAAGAATCCAACCTTCTCCGGCGTTGACAATTCATTCATTAAATATAAAGCCAGCATTTGTTCTTCTAACGTCGCACTTTGCTGAAATGATTTTCGTAATTCTTCAAATAGCAAACTTTGTCCTTCATCTGCTAAATTCAGCGCATTCCAGGGCTCTTTTCCTTTTTTATCAGGGTGCAATTCCACGACATGTTGCCACATTTTTTCAGCTAGTTGCTGATCTTTCACCATATAAGCAGAATATGCAAACCAATAATAAAAACTAACGTCTCCCTCGTATCCTTGACGCTTTAATAATTTGAACCATTTATATGCATGCTCGAAATAACCAATCGTTGCAAGTGTGGTTCCCAGTTTCAAACGATGTTCAAATGAAATCGGATATACTGAAACTAGCTGTCCCGCTAACGCTTCTACTTGTTTATGCTCTCCAATTGAATATAGAAAAATAAGCGTATTACAAAGCGCATGTATATTACCAGGATTTTTCTCTAAAATCATTTCTGTTAACTTCAGTGCCTTGTCTACATTACCAGATTGAAAATGTGCAATGGCTAAATTATTATGACCTGACCAAAATTCCGGATAATCTTTCGTAACAATTTCTAATGTAGCAATCGCTTCTTCCAATTGTCCATTACGAATATAACGATTCGCTTCTTCCTGCATAACAATTAAATCATCTTCATCTTCAATCTCTTCCGCACCCATTGCTTCTTCTTCCATAATCTCAAGAAGTTCTAATGTATCTTCTACGAATTCCTTCTCTTTTGCAAATTCTAAATAGCGATCCGCATATTTCTTCGCCTGTTGAAATAACCCCATATATGCATAATTATTTGCAATAAAATAATAGCACTGTTCAAGTTCTGGATTAGATCTAACTAACTTTAAGAAGATTTGATTCGATTCTTGATATTCACCAGCCTCAGATAATACTGATGCTAATTGACATAAAATAAACGGCTCCTTCTCACTTTGTGCCGCTCTTCGAAAATATTTAATTGCATCTTGCAATTTTTGCCCTTTGTAAGCTCTCATCCCTTTTTTATAAAAGAAGTCCGCTAGCTGATTAAAAGAGATAACTTGTCCGTTCTCCTTATATATTCTTTGATTTTTCCCCATATATCCTCCAGTTTTTTGTTTTCTTCGTTCACACATTCTTCTATCTATAAGTATAAACGATTCCGTAAAAAACAAAACAGTATATTCTACTCAATTATTTCCTTTTTATTCATAAAAAAAGAAGAGAAATGTTACATTTTCACCATGAACCTTCTCTTGCGGTCATTTGCTCTTTCGTATAAATAATACGCATTGGATTTCCACCTACGAAAGCTCCGCTCGGTACATCTCTATGAACAAGTGTGCCAGCTGAGACAGTCGCACCATCTCCAATTTTCACACCTGGTAATATTGTTACATTCGCTCCAATCATCACTTCATTTCCAATGATGATTTCCCCAAGTCGATATTCACGAATTAAATATTCATGTGCTAAAAGCGTTGTGTTATAACCAATAATCGAATTCTCTCCCACAGTTATCTTTTCTGGGAACATAATATCCGGCATTACCATAAGTGCAAATGATGTTTTCTTTCCTACTTTCATCCGTAAAAAAGTACGGTACAACCAATTCTTCACAGATAAAAATGGCGTGTAACGCGCAATTTGGATAATAATAAAGTTTTTCATTACCTTCCAAAAAGACACTGTTTTATACACATTCCATAATGAATTTCCTCCTGAAACAGGATAGCGCGTTGTCCGTCGCACTTAGCTCGCTCCTCTACTAACTTACTTGGACCTTTATGAACGGTTCATATTAGACAAAATCGGTAGCAAATCACTCATTTTATCTAGCATAAAGTCCGGCTTGTAAGCTTCTAAATACGCTCTACCTTTCAACGTCCATGAAACCGCAGCTGTTTTCGTCCCCGCATTTTGACCACCGACAATATCATGATGATTATCCCCAACCATCAATGCCTCTTCTGGTTTTGCATCTAATAATTCAAGCGCTTTTTGAAGTGGCTCTGGATGTGGTTTCACATGCTCTACATCATCAATTGTCACGACAACATCAAAAAATTCATCAAGCTTTGACAACTGTAATCCCATCTCAACGGTTTGTCTCGCTTTCGTTGTAACAATACCAACTTTATAACCTTGCTTCTTCAACTCTCGAACTGTTTCATATACAGTTTCATATTCTTCTACTAATTCATCATGATGATCATGGTTAAATTCGCGATAGCTTGTAATCATCTCTTCAACCTTACTTTCATCAATCTTGCTGAAAGTATCATGCAAAGATGGACCGATAAATGGCAACACATCTTCACGCTTATATTGATTTGGATAATATGTATTTAAAGTATGTAAAAAAGAAGAAATAATAAGTTCGTTTGTATTAATTAAAGTTCCATCTAAATCAAATAACACTGTATTTATTCTCATTGCCTTAGTCCTTTCACTTTCCTGAATATGAAAGAAGCAGCATCTTACAATAAGATGCTACTTTTCTCTAATTTTCCGAATATCTTTTATCAGCTTGCCCCATTTTTCGTCTCACAATAATGAAAATAATAGAAATAACAACAAGTCCAATTGACATTACTTGTGCAATGCGAAGTGGTCCTAGCATTAAACTATCTGTACGTAAGCCTTCTACGAAGAAGCGTCCTACTGAATACCAAATTAAATATGTGAAGAATAATTCCCCGCGGCGTAAATTCACTTTTCTTAATGCAAGTAGTAAAATTACACCTACAAAATTCCATAATGATTCATATAAAAACGTCGGATGATAGTACACACCCTCAATATACATTTGATTAATAATGAAATCTGGTAAATGAAGACCTTCTAAAAACTGTCTCGTTACTTCATCACCATGTGCCTCTTGGTTCATAAAGTTTCCCCATCGGCCAATTGCTTGTCCTAGTAAAATACTTGGCGCAGCAATATCCGCCAACTTCCAGAATGAAACCCCGCGTCGCTTTGCAAAAAGAATTCCGGTAATAACCGCTCCGATTAAACCACCATGAATCGCCAAGCCACCTTGACGAATATTAATAATTTGACTCGGGTTTTGCGCGTAATATTCCCATTCAAAAATAACATAATACATTCTCGCAAATAGAATAGCGATCGGTACTGCAATTAATACAAGGTCAACAAATGTATCTTTTGGAATACCTAGCCTTTCTCCCTCGCGAGTTGCTAGCCAAAGACCTAATAGCACACCTGTACCGATAATAATCCCGTACCAATAAACAGGAAACGGCCCAAGTTGGACAGCTACGCGGTCAAGCCGCGGTACAGAACCTAACAGCATATGTATGACCTCCCTCTCCAATGTTTACTCCTGATTCCCTAACTCAATCGCACTCATTAATCGTTCTGAGAACTGCTGTGCTGCATTGACTCCCATACGCTTTAAACGGAAGTTCATCGCTGCTACTTCAATAATAACAGCCAAGTTTCGACCAGGACGAACCGGAAGTGTAATCTTCGTAAGTTCTGTATCAATAATTTTCATCTTCTCTTCATCAAGACCTAAGCGATCATAATTTTTCTTTTGATCCCAAATTTCAAGATTAATAACAAGTGTAATACGCTTATAATTTCGCACTGCCCCTGCACCGAATAACGTCATAACGTTAATGATACCTAGACCACGAATTTCTAATAAATGCTCAATTAAATCTGGTGAGCTTCCTACTAATGTGTCTTCATCTTCTTGGCGAATTTCTACACTATCATCCGCAACAAGGCGATGGCCACGCTTCACAAGTTCAAGAGCTGTCTCACTTTTACCAACACCACTTTGACCTGTAATTAAAACACCAACACCGTAAATATCCACTAATACACCATGAACAGCAGTTGTTGGTGCTAGCTTACCTTCTAAATAATTGGTTAAACGACTTGATAATCTCGTTGTCGTTTGAGAAGAACGTAATAAAGGCATGCCTGATTCACGTGATGCTTGTAATAACTCATCTGGTACATCTTGATTACGAGTTATAATAATACATGGCGTCTCCTCGGTACAAAGCGCTTTCATTCTCTCTTGTTTTTGTTCTGTCGTTAACGTATCAAAGAACGTAAGCTCCGTTTTTCCAAGAAGCTGCACGCGATCAGCTGGATAATATGTAAAGAATCCTGCCATTTCAATTCCAGGTCGTGATAAATCACTTGTATCAATCGGACGATGAATTCCTTCCTCACCACTTATTAACTCCAATTGAAATTGTTCAATTAAATCTTTTGTCCTTACTTTTGGCATATGTATAAACCTCCACTCCGCTGCGGGTTCAGTCTCGTTTGATGTAAAATTCCATTCTACCGGATATTGTACCATTTTTTTCTGGAAACAAGAAATACGGTTTCTGATAAATAGAAAAAAACATTTCATACGAATAATGAAATGTTTTTCTTTTTGTCATTTTCTCTTTTTTTCATATAGAGGTTCCACAATTGCCTTTTCAATAATCATATTAAAAATTGAAATACAAATTGCCGCAACAATCGCTACACCAAATCCTGATATATTAAAAGCATCTCCTAATAATGAATCTGCTATTTTTAACGTAATCGCATTAATAACAATTAAGAAGAAGCCGAAAGTTACAACAGTAATTGGTAGCGTAATTAAAATTAAAAACGGCTTTACGAACACATTTAAAACAGCCAAAATAATACTCGCAATAATTGCAGTTTGTATATTCGCTACGTAAAACGCGTCTGGTGCAATCCCTTTTAAAAGTCCCGATACAGCGATTAACACAACGCTATTTACAAGAAGTGATACAATCCATCTCATTTTCTTACACATCCTTTTAACATATATATTTCATCATACGCTAATAGACAATAAACGCAAGTATCATACAAATACTTATACCAACTTATTCTACTCTTCACGCTTGTATACCTACCAACATTTCTTTGTGAAATAGGGACCACACCATCTATGTTCATGAGTTTTTACAAAAGTCCAAGTGAAATCTTTATCTACAATATAGATATCACCTTTATACGCATCATCTGTCTCACACAATGTATCATCCAGATGTAATAAACTCGCATCCTTTATTAATAGTACCTCATCACAGTGTTGGTAGAAAATGTAGCACTCCTTTTTCACTTCATTATGAAACGCGCTCTCTGCTTCTATTCCTTCTAAGCACTTCTTTTTCTCATAACTAAATATGTGCCAAAGATATCCACATACATACTTATCTCCGTAAAAAAAAATGTCTTCTTTTTCTTCATCACTTAAATGGTTTGCAAAGTTATTCTCCCAGCGCTTCCGAAAATATACACCCCACTTTTGGAACTTTCTTACCTTCATATTCTTCTTTCGCAACACATCTAAAAACTCCATCATCTCCCCCTATACAATAAAAACCGAGTGTCATTTCCACCCGGTTTTATTCATACACTTATTGCGATAACTCTACTTCTTTTATTTTCTCTTTCATTCTTGCTTTATCACGATTTAAAATCTCTTTTAAATACTTACCAGTATACGAGCGCTCTTCTTTTACTACTTGCTCTGGCGTTCCCGAAGCGACGATTTGTCCACCTTTGTCCCCGCCTTCTGGTCCAAGGTCAACGATATAATCAGCTGTTTTAATCACATCTAAATTATGTTCAATTACAAGTACCGTCTCACCACTCTCAACAAGACGTTGCAGCACTTCTAGAAGACGTGCAATATCATGCGCATGTAAACCAGTCGTTGGCTCATCTAAAATATATAACGTACGACCTGTAGAACGGCGGTGTAATTCAGAAGCTAATTTCACACGCTGTGCTTCCCCACCAGATAATGTTGTTGCTGGTTGACCTAATTTCATATAACCAAGCCCAACATCTACAAGCGTTTGAAGTTTACGCTTAATTTTAGGAATATTGGCGAAGAATTCTACTCCATCTTCAATTGTCATCCCTAACACTTCAGAAATATTCTTATCTTTATATTTCACTTCTAACGTTTCACGGTTGTAACGTTTACCGTGACAAACTTCACACGGAACATACACATCTGGTAAGAAATGCATTTCGATTTTAATAATTCCATCTCCACGGCACGCTTCACAACGGCCACCTTTTACGTTAAAGCTGAAACGTCCTTTTTGATATCCGCGCACTTTAGCTTCGTTCGTTTGTGCAAACACATCACGAATATCATCGAATACACCTGTGTACGTCGCTGGATTAGAACGTGGTGTACGACCAATTGGCGATTGATCAATATCAATTACTTTATCTAAATGTTCAAGACCTTTAATCTCTTTATGAGTACCTGGCTTCGCTTTCGCTTTATATAACTTTTGCGCTAACGATTTATATAGTACTTCATTAATCATCGTACTTTTACCTGATCCAGATACACCTGTTACCGCTACAAACGTACCGAGTGGGAATGACATTTTTGCATTCTTTAAGTTATTCTCTTTTGCGCCGACAATCTCCACTTTACGTCCGTCACCTTTACGTCTTTCAAGTGGAACTGGAATAAACTCTTTACCGCTTAAATATTTTCCTGTTAACGAATTATCATCTTGCATCACTTCAGCTGGTGTCCCTGCCGATACAACTTGCCCACCGTGAATACCTGCACCCGGTCCGATATCAAGTAAATAATCAGCAGCCATCATTGTATCTTCATCATGCTCAACAACGATTAATGTATTACCTAAATCGCGCATTTCTTGCAACGTACGAATAAGACGATCGTTATCGCGCTGATGTAAACCGATAGAAGGCTCATCAAGAATGTAAAGTACGCCAGTAAGACGAGAACCAATTTGCGTCGCTAAACGAATACGCTGCGCCTCACCACCTGATAAAGTTCCTGCGGCACGACTTAACGTTAAATAATCTAAACCGACGTTCACTAAGAACCCAACGCGCTCTTGGATTTCTCTTAAAATTAAATGAGCAATTTTTTGTTGTTTCTCCGTTAGCTCCACATTCGAGAAGAATTCCTGTACTTCTTGAACAGAATACTTCGTTACATCAGCAATCGTTTTATCACCAACGAAAACAGCTAAACTCTCAGGCTTTAAGCGTCCACCTTTACACTTCGGACAAGCTTGCTCTGCCATATACTTTTCCATTTGCTCACGGACATAATCAGAACTCGTTTCACGATAACGACGTTCGATATTTGGAATAACACCTTCAAATAAAATCTCATTTTCCTTTACTTGACCAAATTCATTTACATAGCGGAAATAAACTTTCTCTTCACCGCTTCCGTACAACACTTTATCAAATAAATCTTTCGGTATATCTTTCACAGGCACATCCATATCAACGCCGTAATGATTACATACAGATTGTAAAAGCTGTGGGTAATATTGTGAGCTTGTCGGTTCCCATGGAGCAATCGCATGTTCATTTAATGATAAATCCCAGTTCGGAATAACAAGTTCTAAATCTACCTCTAGCTTTGAACCAAGTCCATCACAAGAAGGACATGCTCCGAACGGACTGTTGAATGAGAACATACGCGGCTCTAATTCTCCGATTGAAAAACCACAATGCGGACAAGCATGATGTTCACTAAATAGAAGTTCCTCTTCTCCCATTACATCGATTAACACTCGGCCTCCGCCAAGCTTTAATGCACTTTCAAGTGAATCAGCAAGACGGCTTGCGATTCCTTCTTTTACAACAATACGGTCAATTACAACTTCAATGGAATGCTTCTTATTTTTATCTAACGTAATCTCTTCAGACACATCAAGCATTTCACCATCAACACGTACACGAACATACCCTTGCTTCTTAATATCTTCAAGTACTTTCACATGCGCTCCTTTACGCCCAGACACGATAGGCGCTAACACTTGTAATTTCGTACGCTCAGGATATTCAAGAACACGGTCTACCATCTGCTCGACTGTTTGTGATGTAATTTCAATCCCATGATTCGGACAAATTGGCGTACCAATTCGTGCAAATAATAAACGTAAATAATCATAAATCTCCGTCACTGTTCCGACAGTTGAACGTGGATTACGACTCGTCGTTTTTTGATCGATTGAAATCGCTGGTGACAATCCTTCAATCGTATCTACATCCGGCTTATCCATTTGTCCTAAAAACTGGCGCGCATACGCAGATAACGATTCTACATATCTGCGCTGCCCTTCTGCATAAATCGTATCAAATGCTAATGATGATTTCCCCGAACCAGACAATCCCGTTACAACAACAAGCTGATTTCTCGGAATGGTTACATCAATATTTTTTAAGTTATGTGCTCTAGCACCTTTTACAACGATAAAATCCTTGCTCTTACTCACTCTTTTCACCCTTCCGCTTTTAATTCTAATAGTAAATCTCTTAGTTCAGCTGCACGCTCGAAGTCTAACGCTTTTGCTGCTTCTTTCATCTCTGCTTCCATCTTCGCAATTGTCTTTTCGCGCTCTTTTTTCGTCATTTTCTTAGCAGGAGTTGCTTCGTATGTTTCTGTCTCTTCAGCCGCTGTCGTTGCACGGATTACATCACGAACGCCTTTTTGAATCGTTTTCGGCGTGATACCATGCTCTTCATTGTAAGCTTCTTGTATAGTACGACGACGCTGCGTTTCTTCAATTGCAATTCCCATCGATCTCGTTATGCGATCTGCGTACATAATAACGCGGCCGTTTTCATTACGCGCCGCACGACCAATCGTTTGAATTAACGAACGTTCTGAACGCAAGAACCCTTCCTTATCTGCATCTAAAATAGCTACAAGTGATACTTCTGGAATATCTAATCCTTCTCGTAATAAGTTAATACCGACAAGTACATCAAACTTACCAAGGCGAAGGTCACGAATAATTTCAATACGTTCTAACGTTTTAATTTCAGAGTGAAGATAGTTCACTTTAATTCCTACATCTTTTAAGTAATCCGTTAAATCCTCTGACATTTTCTTCGTTAAAGTCGTAATTAGTACACGTTCATTTTTTGCAATACGATCTTGAATTTCTCCTAATAGATCGTCAATTTGACCTTCAATAGGTCGTATATCGATTGGTGGATCTAAAAGCCCTGTTGGACGAATAATTTGTTCTATTACTTCTGGTGACTGCTCTAACTCATACGGTCCCGGCGTTGCTGAAACGTAAATAACTTGATTTGTTTTTTCTTCAAACTCATCAAACATGAGCGGTCTATTATCTAGAGCCGATGGCAGACGGAATCCATGATCCACAAGCACTTGTTTACGTGCTTGGTCACCGTTATACATCGCTCTTACTTGTGGCACTGATACGTGCGATTCATCCATAACGATTAAGAAATCTTTCGGGAAATAATCTAATAACGTATACGGCGTTGCACCTGCTGGACGAAGTGTTAAATGACGGGAATAGTTTTCAATCCCTGAACAAAAGCCCATCTCGCGCATCATTTCTAAATCATAACGTGTACGTTGCTCTATACGCTGCGCTTCTAACAACTTACCGTTATCATTTAACTCCTTTAAACGCTCTTCTAATTCTTTTTCGATATTTTCAATAGCGACCTTCATTTTCTCTTCACGTGTAACGAAGTGAGATGCTGGGAAGATTGCTACATGATCACGTTCTGCTAATACTTCACCTGTTAACGCATTTACTTCGCGAATACGATCGATTTCATCACCGAAAAACTCAATTCGGATACAATGCTCATCAAGTGATGCCGGGAAGATTTCAACTACATCTCCGCGCACACGGAATGTACCACGCTTGAAATCAATATCATTACGTCCATACTGCACATCAACAAGTTCACGAAGCAATTGATTGCGGTCCTTTTCCATACCAACTCGAAGTGAAACAACTAACTCACGGTATTCTTCAGGAGAACCTAAACCATATATACACGAAACACTCGCAACGATAATTACATCGTCCCGTTCAAATAATGCAGACGTTGCTGAGTGACGCAATTTATCAATTTCATCATTAATCTGCGCGTCCTTTTCAATAAACGTATCTGTTTGTGGTACATACGCTTCTGGCTGATAATAATCGTAATAACTAACAAAATACTCAACTGCATTATTCGGGAAAAAGTCTTTCAACTCACTATATAGCTGTCCTGCTAACGTTTTATTGTGAGCCATAACAAGTGTTGGCTTTTGCACTTCTTTAATGACATTTGAAATCGTAAATGTCTTACCCGTTCCTGTCGCTCCAAGCAACACTTGCTTTTTCTTTCCACTATTAATTCCCTCTACAAGCTTCTCTATAGCTACCGGCTGATCACCTTGCGGGGAATACGCTGATATAATTTCAAATTGATGTTCCAAATAAAATCCGACCTCCTCATAAAAATCTGTATTATTATTTTACCACGAACGCCCATAAAAAACCTAAAAAAACGAACAGATATTCGGTAAAATTTTCGACAATCTACACATAGAAAAAGGAAGGAGTCAAAACTTCCTTCCTCTACTAACTCTATTTTTTAGGTACATATAATAAATCATATCCATTGCGCCCATTTTCATTCACACAGTCTATTAACCTATAAGCCGTTTGTGATTCACGCTGCTCTTTAACAATCCTTTTACAGCTATCTTTATATAACCTTTTATCCTCACCAGCAAATTTGTCTTGTCTACTATCTAACACATAAAGGATATCTTTCCCACTATGCTCTAACGTTTGAAAAACCGGGTCACCTTCATCGGTATACTGTACAATTCTTATTTCATCAACTTTCCCTTGTTCCACATTCCAAACGAACTGCTCGAATTTATCTAGATTGGAAATCCTGGTTCCCTTTACAATGGCATCATTCTTCTTATTAATTGTAGTGTTAGATGGTGAACATGCTACTAAACTAAAGAGAAATAGACATAGACATATAAAACTAGTTCTTTTTCCTATTGTCATCCTCTCCTATAAAAATTATTTGTATACCCAAAAGCTACTTTCAACTATGAAAGTAGCTTTTCTTTTCCTTTCTCCTTCTTTGGAAAAATAACATATGAAAATGAAATCGCTGTATCAACTAAAAATATAATCGCCCACACTTGGCTCACACGGCTTGCAGCTTTATTTAAAACGATTCCTGATTCTAACCAATTACCCCATTGTTCAAACGGAATAAATCCATACGCGAAGAAAAAGAATATGTGCACACCAACGAATAAAACAAGATGTAATACCCAATTTTTTATTTCCTGCTTCGCATAGGCCATACCTGTTAATTCTATGTGCTCTTCCATAATTGGCGCTGGTTCATTACGCCATTTCGCAACTAGCTTTTGCGCAAATATATCCAGCTTCTTCAAATCCTTTTTCCCGTAGAAAACTGCATACAATAAAATAATTACAGTAATGATTTGAAATTTAGAGAACTTTCCTGTTTGATAATAGTCCACTACCCCTAATGTTAAAATAAACACTTCATTTACGAGGAGTACAATCCCCATAATAAAGCTCGCCTTTTTCAAACGGAATCCGTAACGGAGTAAAAAGAAACCGATAGCTGATAACCAAAATACAATTTCTGCCCCAATTAAAAAATACCAACGATATTCTGCGAGTATACTCATTTATCCTTCTCCTTTTCATCATAAATACGAAAAGCTTCATCCATATATATTAAAAGTTCTTCTTCAATTGGATACATGCTCATTTTCTGTGAATCTTCCTTCGATTTTCTAACTTCCCATAACTTATCTAAAAATGCTTCGTCACCATTAGCCATTTCTAAACACTTCTGCATTAATTTTTTCGTTGCCCCTTGTACCTCATCATTAGCAGCTTCTTTACCTTCCTTCATAAAAGTACGGAATTGCTTTAATAAATCTACCCATTCTAAAACATTCGGATCTTCTTCACTCATATTCGGCAAATTGTGAAGCAACTTTTGTTCTTCCTTTGAAAACACTTCATTTTGGAATATTTCACGTATACGAGGAGACTGTTTCGAAAGCTGAATAAGTTCAAACATAACTTTCCAATCAAGATCTCCCTCCACATCTACCGAATAAACAACAGCTTGTAAAACACGCTCCATTCGATTAAATTTCTTTTGTTCTTCCTGTACAAACCGAAGTTGTTTTTCAAGAGAATCCTTTAAGTTAAGCTCACCTTTTACTAACATATTCGCAGCCTCTTTTAATGAAAATCCCATTTCCTTTAAAAATAAAATTTGTTGCAGCCTTATTACGTCAACTTCACTATATAAACGATGCCCACCTTCTGTTTTCCCGCTCGGCTTTAACAAATCTATTTGATCGTAATAACGTAATGTACGTACTGTAACCCCTGTTTCTCTCGTCAATTCTTGTATTGAAATCACTACCATCACCTCTTCCCCTTCATTATAAAAGATGACGTTACGTAACTTTCAAGTAATTTGTAAAAAAATACAAAAAGCTGTTTATACAAAGTGTATAAACAGCTTTTATGGAAATAACCCCTTTTGTATGGCGCGCCCACAAAATAAAATAAGTGCTCCAACAACAACACTCGTTGCTGTTTTATGATAATGAGCTGAAACTAATAAATAATATGATAAACCGACAGTACCGAGCATAATACAAATACTTGGCACTGGATTACGAGAGAAGTTCTGCATTCCCCAAAACAAAGCAAAAATAGCCGTAGCGACACATAATACCGGTAATCCCATCCCAGTTCCCCTTTTTTCTATCTATTCCTTGTTGCTAACACGCTCGTTGATGCGATACTTATCAATAAACCAAAACCAATCCTTATATATTTAAACGTTTAATCTAATTGAAATCTCTCAAACTTATCATTTATTTTCTTTCTCCCTTACTCCAGCGTAAAGATTTCCTCCACCTTCACTCCAAAATACTTGGCGATTTTTAAGGATAACTCTAGACTCGGATTGTAATGATGATTTTCAATCGCCACTATCGTCTGCCGCGTCACCTGCATCGCCTTTGCCATTTCAACTTGTGTTATATGATTTTGCTTTCTTAACTCTTTTATTTTATTTTTCACACCCATAGGATCCACCTTCAAAAGTAAAGATATCTTTACTTAAATTATAAATATTTTCCAGCAACAAGTAAAGATATCCTTACAAATTTTAGAAAAACATTTCACTAAACATCTACTCTAACAAAGTACAAGAGTAGTTCAATTTATATCAGCGTTTTTTTAATATATCGACATCGATAGCACTATAAGCATAAGAAAGAAGCTGTCCCAAAATATCTTTTGGAACAGCTTCTTCGTCCTACTACATAAATCCTAACGCATATACAAGAACGTATCCAAGAATAGAAAGGCAAACCGAGCCGATCAGCCCCGCCACGAATGCCTTACTTCCTAACTTACGGAACGTTTTAAACTCTACATTTAAACCAAGCCCCGCCATCGCCATTGCAATCAGCATGTAAGCAATGACAACAATGTAGCCGGCAACAACTTCTGGTATAACCCCGAGCGAATGCACTGCACTCATCGCTAAAAATCCGAAGATGAACCACGGAATTGGAAGATCGCGCCACGATTTTTTTTCCTCGCTACCTTCACTCTTACCAAACCATAATCCAATTAAAATCGCTACTGGCACAAGCATTGCAACGCGCGTTAATTTCACGATAACTGCGATGTCTACAGCCGTGCTTCCTCCTGGTGCCGCAGCTGCGATGACATGGGCGATCTCATGCAGCGTCGCACCTGAGAATACACCGTAACCGTATGGAGATAAACCAAGCACTGGATATAATAACGTATAAATAAGCGTAAATATAGTACCTAAAATTGCGATAATCGCTGCTCCAACTGCTGTTTCGTCATCTTTTGCTTTCACTTGCGGTGCAATTGCCACAACCGCGGCCGCGCCGCAAATTGCCGTACCGCATGCTGTTAAAATCCCAAGTTTCTTTTCTACTTTAAATACTTTCGTTAGTCCGTACACAACAAAAATAGTAAATGTAATAACAACCGCCGCGATGACCAATACTTTCGGCCCCGCCTTCGCAATATCAACAAGATTTAATCGCATTCCAAGTAAGATGATCCCAAAGCGCAGTAACTTCTTACTCGCAAAGTTCGTTCCTGCAATCGCATCATGAGGAACTCCAATTGCAGCGCGCCAAACCATCCCAATTAGAATAGCAATTACTAATTGTCCCATAATATTTAAAAATGGAAGCCCAGCTAAATATTTCGCGGCAATTGCGATTAATAATGTAATCCCAATTCCTTGCGAAAATCCAAAGCCCTTCTTCTTTTGTATAACAAGTGTTTGTTCCACCTTGTACCACCCCAATAATCGTATTGGAACATGCATGTTCTTTCTACTTACATTATAAGAGAGTTTCTATAATAAGTTTAATATCAATACCAAATCTCTATCATCAGAAATACTTATGATAAGATGATAGAAAAAGAAAGGAGCCCATTACATGAACGTAGACATTTTAAAAATATTTGTTACTGTCGTTGAACAGAAACACTTCTCACGTGCAGCAGAATTATTAAACCTTTCACAACCTGGCGTAAGTATGCATATACGCAACTTAGAAAACGAATTTGGCACTACTCTTATTCAGCGCTCCCCAAAGCACGTCCAAGTGACGGAGGCTGGAAACATACTATATATACATGCAAAGCAAATGCTCTCTCTTTACGAAGAAGCCAAACAAGAAATTAACGAATTACATAACGTTGTAACAGGAACTCTTCGCATCGGTGCTAGTTTCACAATTGGCGAATACTTACTTCCAAAAATACTGGCTAACTATGCGAATGAAAATCCACACGTCGAAGTTCATACCTTTATCTCAAATACAGAAGACGTTTTACAAAGTCTTCGCTCTAATCAAATCGATATCGGCTTAGTGGAAGGGCAAGTCGTATACGCCGACGTTGACGTTGAAACGTTTATGCAAGATGAAATGAAGCTCGTCGTCCCTCCAAATCATCCACTGCTCCGCACAAATGAAATAAATGAAAGTACACTCCAAGATCAAGTATGGGTATTAAGAGAAAGTGGTTCTGGTACACGCGCTTATAGTGACCGCTTTATTCATCAACACCATTTGAAAATGAAACGATTCTTTACATTTAGTAGTATCCAAAGCGTTAAGGAAGCAGTTAGTGCCGGACTTGGCATCGCTATACTTTCTGATTGGACTGTACGAAAAGAGCTACTGGCAAAAGAGCTATTCCACGTCGAAGTTCCAAATGAACAACTCATCCGTCCATTCTCCATCGCGCGCGGCAAATACTTCATCCCGTCTAAAGCCATTCAGGTGTTTTTAAATCATGTAGACTCTTTTGCGAAAAAACAGCATTGACCTTCACATTAGTGTGAAGGTTTACAATACATGTAAAAGGAGTGAAACACATTGCGAATTGGAGAATTATCAAAAGAAACTGGCGTTAGTGAAAGATCACTAAGACATTACGAAGAAAAGGGACTACTCCCTTCTAAGCGCCTCGCAAATGGCTACCGTGATTTTGATGAAAGTGCCATCGAAAAAGTGGAGCTTATTCAAATGTACTTACAAATTGGCTTAAATTTAGAAGAGACGGCAAGGATGCTGCGTTGCCTTGCAATTGAACCGCACCTATACGACAATCCGTGCAGCAGCATTCTTACGCTTTATGAAGATAAACTCAATGAAGTAACAAAGCAAATCTCATTGCTTTCCAACATTCAAACAAATTTGCAAAAACACGTTTCACTCCTAAAACAAGCAAAAGAAAAGGGATGATTACATGTTTGTTATACATGGCAGTTCAAGAAAAAACGGAAATACGGAAGCTTTAACACATATGATGATTGATGGAATTGAAACAGAACAAATTTATTTACGTGATCACACAGTCTATCCTATTACAGATAAGCGTCATGATGCAGAAGGATTCCAACCTGTAAATGATGATTATGAGCAGTTAACGAAACGCATGTTAGAGCACGACACAATTATCTTTGCTACACCGCTATACTGGTACGGAATGAGCGGACATATGAAAAACTTCGTCGATCGTTGGTCACAAAGCTTGCGCGATACATCTCTTCATTTCAAAGAAAAAATGAAAGGCAAAAAAATGTATGTTGTCATCGTTGGCGGAGACAATCCAAAACTGAAAGCATTGCCGCTTATCGCTCAGTTTCAATACATCTTTGATTTTGTTGGTTCATCATTTGAAGGATATATTATTGGGGATGCGAATGGACTAGATGAAATCCAAAACGATGCTGAGGCGCTGGCAAAAGCACAATTGTATAATAATAAATTCAAAAATAGCGAACAGAAATAAGTTTGACAAACTATTTAGACTTAGCGACGCAAGAAGAATTAGAAATTATGTTACAAGAATACCCTGGCACAATACTTTTCATTAGCCATGACCGTGCCTTTATTCGCTCTGTTGCAGACCATATTCTACAAGTAGATGAGAGTGAACCAAGAATATTCCATGGTAATTACGAGCAATACACAAAAAGAACAACCGGGGATTCTGTAAACGTTACTGAACAAGAATTATTACGATTACAAACAAAATTAACAGAAATCATCGGCCGAATTTCCATACCAAATCATCACGATGACATCACATCTCTCGAACAAGAATACGAAACATTATTAGTTCAAATCCGAAAATGTAAAGAAGCGCTCTAATGTCTTCCCTATATATCGACAAGGCCTTCCGCATTTCCCAAGAAATATTGGAACTTCGACACAGAATAGCATTAATAAAAGTGAAAAAACCGTGCATCAGCACGGCTTTTTCACTTTTATATACGGACAGCAGTCCCGCTCACCGCAACCATTAGCATTCCTTCGCGAACTACTTCGTAATCCACGTCGATACCAACAATTGCATTCGCATTTTTTTGTCTTGCGAAAGTTTTCATTTCTTCCATTGCGATGTCGCGCGCTTCTTTTAATTTACTTTCATAAGCACCCGCGCGACCGCCGACAACGTCACGAACAGAAGCGAAAAGGTCACGAACGATATTCGCGCCCATAATCGCTTCTCCATTGACGATATCGATGTACTCAATAATTTCTTTTCCTTGAATTGTAGACGTTGTTGTTACAATCATGCTTTATAGCCTCCCATATAAGATTTTCACTTACTTATGGTGCACTAATTCAGCAGAAATTATATTTATGAACTGAACTGAGCTTCGTATAATCGGCTGTATCCTCCGCCTTGCTCAATTAGTTCCTCATGCGAACCTTGTTCTGCAATACCATCTTTATTTACAACGACGATACGATCTGCATTTTTAATCGTTGCAAGCCTGTGAGCGATAACTAATGTTGTACGGCCGACAGATAGTTCTGCAAGCGATTTTTGAATCGCTAGTTCCGTCTCTGTATCTAATGCAGAAGTCGCTTCATCTAATATTAAAATTGGTGGGTTTTTCAAGAACATACGAGCAATCGCTAGACGCTGTTTCTGTCCACCAGAAAGTTTCACACCACGCTCACCGATAACGGTATCTAAACCGTCTGGTTGTGAGTAAATTAAGTCTTCTAACTGCGCACGTTTTACCGCCTGCCAAATTTCAGCTTCTGACGCCTTTAAATTTCCGTAAGCAATATTTTCACGAATCGTTCCTGAGAATAAGAACACATCTTGCTGCACAATTCCAATTTGTTTACGAAGTGAAGATAATGTCATATCTTTCGTATCAATACCATCAATTCGGATTGAACCAGACGATTGTTCATAAAAACGTGGGAGTAAACTACATAACGTTGTTTTTCCAGCTCCTGATGGTCCAACGAACGCAACCGTTTCACCTGCATGTATGTTCAAACTAATGTCATTTAAAATCGGTTCTTTATTTTCATATCCGAACGTAATGTTGTTATATTGAATATCACCATGTACATGTTTAACTTCCATCGCACCTTTAGAGTCTACAATATCTGGCTCTGTTTCAAGAAGCTCTACATATCTCTTAAAACCAGCGATCCCTTTCGGATAGCTTTCGATTACCGCATTAATTTTTTCAATTGGGCGGAAGAAAATATTCGTTAATAGAACGAATCCAATAAATCCACCGTACGTTAATTCACCTTGCAGAACAAACCATGTACCGCATATTAAGACGAAGAGTGTTACGAGACGCATGAGCATATAACTAATCGATGAATTTAATGCCATAATTTTATACGCCATTAATTTCGTTGTGCGGAAACGAGCGTTGTTAACAGCAAATTGCTCTTTCTCAAACTTTTCATTTCCAAATGCTTGTACTACGCGAATACCACCAACATTATTCTCAATACATGCATTGAAGTCAGCAACGTCTGAGAATAAACGTCTAAATGTACCTGTCATTTTTTTGTTGAAGTAAAGTGCTAACCATAATAAGAATGGAATGACGAAGAACGTTAATAGCGCTAACTTCCAGTTGATCATCATCATAAATGAAAATGCCCCAACTAAAGTCATAATAGCGATAAATAAATCTTCTGGTCCATGGTGAGCAATTTCCCCAATTTCCATTAAGTCGTTTGTAAGACGTGAAATTAAATGACCTGTTTTATTATTGTCAAAAAATCTAAATGATAGCTTTTGAATATGATCAAATAATTTCTGCCTCATATCCGTTTCAATGTTAACACCAAGCATATGTCCCCAATATGTAACAACATATTGTAAGCCTGCATTTAATATATACACTGCAAGTAAACCGAAACAAGCCCATAAAATAAGCGTCCAGTTTTGTCCTGGCAATAACTTATCAATAAATTGATTTACGATAAGCGGGAAGCCAAGTTCTAGTAATCCTGCGACAACCGCACAAGAAAAGTCGAGTATAAATAAACCTTTATACGGTTTATAGTAAGAAAAAAATTTACGCAGCATATCTTACCTCCATTTTCCAAAATTAAAAAGACTCTCTAAATGATAACCATTATCAAATAATTATTCAAGTTATCCGTCTATGAAACTAAAAATAAGATTTTTGGTATTTGTCATTTTTTCCAGAGAGTCGATATATTCAAATAATCGCCGATATAAATTTCATTTACTAACTACCCTCCCCCAAAACAAAAAAGGTACCACCACAAGGTGATACCATTCCTTCTATTACATCGCTTCCGAATCCCACTCATGCTCCTGCTCAACGAATACAATACCTAATTCGTGATGTCCACCAGCATATAATGCAGTTTGTGCAAGACGAAGCTCACCATTTGTATCTAATACTTCTAATTTACAAAATGCTCCTGTCGTCTTCGTTTGAAGCGCATCATAAAATTCCTCGGCGCTTTTTGGAATGACTCCATTTACTTTCGTAATAATTTCTCCAGGTAGTAATTTTAGCTCTGCTCCAATTGTATTTGGGATTGTATCTAGTACAACGAGCCCATCATTGCGTGCAGCAAAATACGCTGGTCTTGTTTCATCAGTAATTTTCTCTTGCATCGAAATTGTGAAACGCCCAAGCATTGCGACTCCCATCGCGATAATTGCAAGTACATGCCACCAGTAACTTGCGATTCCTAAAACGAGCACAAGTCCTGCTAACCCATAAACACGTCTTCCTGTAAATAATAAAGCTTCCGTCGGCTCATAACTTTTAATCTTTCTCATAAATCCAATTAAAAATGGAACGAGAAATAGAGAATATGTATTTGAACCTATTGAAACGACAGGCCACCATGAAATAAACTGCGTTACCGCATCACCCGGTACAAGAATAAAAATAGGAACGATCCATAAACGCTTTGATTCGTGTAAACCAATCTTTAATCCACGCTTCCCCTTCCTAATCTTCGGTGTAGAATATCCTACTGCGTTTTTAGAAATCAATAAGCCTTCTACAATAAGCATAACGCCTAGCAAAATAGCAAGGGATACAATGGTATTCTCTTCACCTTCTCGAAGCTGTAAGAAGGAAACTGGTAGCTTAGAAGATAATAGAACACATACAATCGCAATGCTAAATGTATAAGCCGCTGATAAATATCGATACATAGCCGTTAATCCAAATAGTAATGTCCAAATTAAAATGGCCCATAAGCTTGCTTTAGAAACAACAAGTCCAAGCCCAATCGTAATAATAGATACTACTAATCCGTATCCAATCCCTGCAAATAGAGAGGTTCGCAGTTCAAACCAAATATCATAAACTTTAAAAGAAAAATCTTTTCGTTCTCTTAACATACGTAAGTATCCAACGAAGATACTACTTATTACAAATATATAGACAGCAGGGTGTAAGAAAAAACGTCCAACTGCCCGCATTATTTCAAAAATCCAAGACTCCACGAACTCATTCACCACCATTTATATCATTCTTTCTTTTTATATTATCATAACTAAACAAACGTTTGTTTAACACAAAAAAATACAGGCAGCAAACTGCCTGTATTTCTTCTTATTTTGCCATTAATTTTAATGCTGACTGTAATTGTAGATCATTTTCTCCAGAACGGATTTTTTCGATAATTTTAGTTTGAATCGCTTCAGCTGTCTTTTTATCAAGCTGTCCTGTCGCTTCCATTTCATTCGCATTTTGGAATGCTTTCAGCGCTGATTCTGTCTCTTTACTAAAGTATCCATCTTCACGACCTGGTACATATCCTAAGCTCTTAAGCATTTCTTGAGCATGTTTTACTTGTACATCATTTGAATTGTATGAAAGTGTTTTTTCAATTTGAATTGGTGTCGCATGATAATAATTTGGTTGCTTCACTTCTACTGTTGGCGCGATTCCTTTTTTATGAATCCAGTTCCCATCCGGTGTTAACCATTTAAACATCGTTAATTTAATGTTGCTGCCGTCTTTAAATGGAACAGCTTGCTGGACAGTACCTTTACCAAATGTCTTTTCACCAATTAAATCGTATCCTTCTCCTTCTTTCAGTGCACCAGCTAAAATCTCTGAAGCAGAAGCACTTCCATTATCAATTAATACTGAAATTGGATATGGTTTTCTCTCTTTCAGTTCCGTAGAGAATTTCTTCTTCTCACCATTTCGCTGCTCTACTTGTAGCATCGGCTTTTTATTCGTCATAATTTCTCCCAGTATATCTTCTACACTATTTAAATAACCACCAGGATTACCACGCACGTCAATAACTAAGCCTTTTATATTTTTCTTCTCTAACTCTTTTAACTGATCCTTAAATTCCTTCGCTGTATTTTCAGCAAAAGAAGTGATTTGCATATAACCGATATCTCTTCCGCTCTCTTGCTTCACAGAACTAAACACTGTAAAGATCGGAATTTTTTCACGCTTAATTTTAAATACAATCGGATCAGTTACTCCCGCACGTTTAATTTCAATTGCGACAGTCGTTCCTTTTTTACCACGGATCTTTAATACTGCTTCTTCACGTGATAAGTCTTTCACACTGTTTCCATCTACAGATAAAATTTGGTCATTCGGTTTAATTCCTATCTTTTCTGCTGGTGAACCTTTAATTGGTGATACGATAATAAGCTTATCGTCCGTTTTGTTCACCTCAGCCCCAATCCCCTCTAATTCAGGATCAAGCGATTCACTAAACTGTTTGGCTGTTTCTTTATCCATATACGTGGAATAAGGGTCCTTCAGCGTAGACAACATGCCTTGTATTGCACCTTCAACTAACTTTTCATCTTTCACGTCTTCCACATAACGTGAATCAATTAGTGCATACGCCTCATTAATTTTTGCCAAATTCCCTTGCGCAGTGCTAGCATTCCCACTCGAAATTGTTTGCGTTACTTCTGCTGGGTTAACCCCAAATACAGACATGCCTGCAAACATTCCGCCAGCACCAATTAAAAATGCAACAACCATTCCAATAATTGCAACTCTACGTTTCAATGCGGAATTCCCCTTTCCAAAACACACAGGTGGTGTAGCAAAAGGCATCACACAGTGTGTGATGCCTTTACCTATTTCTACTATATGATAAGCTTGTACGAATTATGTTTGCAACTTTTTATACTTTTAAGAAACGACGAATTGACATTACACTTCCCCACATACCAATTAACGCACCGATTAACACTAGTAAACCAGCTAATTGGAATACGAAAGGACTGTATGGTAGAAGCTCGAAAATTGTTCCGCCAAGTTTTTCGTTAAACACACCTTGCAACGAATTATACGTAACTAGAATTAGGCCAATTGGAATAATTGATCCTAATACTCCTAAGAATAACCCCTC
Organism: Bacillus cereus group sp. BfR-BA-01382; assembly: GCF_022663475.1. NCBI lineage: Bacteria > Bacillati > Bacillota > Bacilli > Caryophanales > Bacillaceae > Bacillus > Bacillus cereus group sp. BfR-BA-01382. The sequence goes on along the minus strand of NZ_JAKUFQ010000051.1, from coordinate 10,191 downwards.
TAGCAAAAATGGCCAACGAATGAACCAGTTTGTTGCACCAACAAGTTTCATAATTTCAATTTCTGTACTACGAGCATAAATTGTAATTTTAATTGTGTTAGAGATTAAGAACATTGCTGTGAATAAAAGACCAGCAATTAACGCAATCCCAATGTTACGACCAGTTTTTACAGTATCAAATAATCGTTCAACTTGCCCTTTTCCGTACTGAACATTACTGACAAACTGCATTTTTTCAACCTTCTTCGCGATTGTCGCTGTATCTGTTGGTTCTTTTGCTTTTACAACGAATACGTTTTTAAGTGGGTTATCTTGTTCAAATAACTCAAACGTTTTTCCGCTATCACCTAAGCTTTTAATTAAACGTTTTAACTCTTCTTCTTTAGAAGAATATTTAATAGAATCTACTTTTGCAATCTTACTCATATCTTCTTCTAATTTCTTTTGATCAGCTTCTTTCGCAGCTGGATCAATGTGTACACGAATCTCTACATCTTGCTCTACTTTCGTCGCAAAATGGTTCATATTCATAATCGCTGTTAAAAAGACACCTACAAGTAATAATGTAACTGTTACTGCACTAACAGAAGCAAATGTCATCCATCCGTTACGTGATAGATTCTTTACACCTTCTCGCAAATGTCGACTAAGGGTCTTAGCCTTCATATCCGTATCCTCCCTCAATCTCGTCTCGAACAATTTTTCCGCCTTCAATCGCGATTACACGATGACGGATTGTATTTACGATATCTGCATTATGCGTCGCCATAACAATTGTTGTACCACGCTCATTAATGCGAGTAAAAATCTTCATAATATCAAGAGCTGTTTCAATATCTAAGTTACCTGTTGGCTCATCGGCAATTACAACCTTTGGTCGATTTACAATCGCTCTTGCAATAGCCACACGTTGTTGCTCTCCACCTGAAAGTTCACTTGGAATTGCATCTGCACGATCTTCAAGACCTACAAGACCTAAAACCTCTGTTACACGCTCACGAATTGCATCTGGTTCTTCTTCAATTACTTCTAAAGCAAACGAAACATTCTCATATACCGTTAATTTAGGTAGTAATTTAAAATCTTGGAAAATTACGCCTAATTGACGACGAAAATATGGAACATCTCTTTCTGCCAATGTTTCAATAACAAGTCCATTTACATTAATTGATCCTGTAGATGGCTTCTCTTCACGATACATCATTTTAATAAATGTAGATTTTCCGGCTCCACTCGGTCCAACTACGTATACGAACTCACCTTGTTTAATGTTAACTGTAAGACCAGCAATGGCTTTCATACCATTCGGGTACTCCTTATAAACATTCGTCATTTTTATCATTATTTATCACCCAATACTTAATGATTTTTTTCGAAATACTTTTCTGTACATCTGAAAATAAAAGACATCCTTCATTTTCACTTAGTCATCCTTGTTGAAGGTAGTTTACTTATGCTTTCTCATAAGCAATACCACTCTATGTAATATATTTCAGCAAAATTCTACAAACCCCATTGTAACATCAAACGGTTTCCAGTTCGGATACATTTTTGTTACAGTTATGTTACATAAATGAAAAGGAAAACGAGTTGACCTATATTATCAACTCGTCCAGTTCACCTTTTTTATTTATGTTCAGCTAACCATTCAGATACTTTTTTCGCATCTTCACCTTGAATAAGTCCTGGTGACATTGAACCGCGGCCTTTTTTAATAATCTCTTCGATATCTGCAGCGTCGTACTTACCGCCTACTTTTCTTAAATCAGGTCCAGTTGCCCCTGATAAATCTGTCGCGTGACATCCAGCACAACTTCTTTGGAAAATTTGTTCTGCGCTGTCTGTGCTTGCAGACTGTTTCGAAGACTTACTCTCTTCTTTATTTCCGCATGCTCCTAAAGCAAAAACAACCGATGTCCCTAGCGCAATAGCCAACAATTTCTTTTTCACTTCTATCGCTCCCCATTGTTGATATTCTTTTTATTCCTAACACACTCATTTTCATTATAAGCATTATCTTTATATAGAAAAACTAAGGTGTATTTCATATTCCTCAAAAATACAGTGAGAACCTTGATAAAATAAAGCTTTCATAAGTTGTTTCAATTCTGTGAACAGCTTAAAAAACTTCTATAAAGAATCCTTTTTAAAAGGAAAATTAGAAATGTTCTATATAAATCTTTACCCTATTATCGCTCTATTTTACTATTCTCTACTTTTTACAAAACAATATACACCATTGTAATCTACATATAATCCCATCAAAAAGAGAAGTTGTCGTTTCCAACTTCTCTTCCTCTTTACTTCATCTATAAAAATAAAATCAAATTCTTTATATCCTCTATATCCTCAGCGTGGGCCAACAATTTAGTTGGCTTTTTTTCACTTATTAGATGCGAGAACGTAAGTAAGCATCAATAAATGGATCAATCTCTCCATCCATAACTGCTTGTACGTTACCAACCTCCGTATTTGTACGGTGGTCTTTTACAAGAGAATACGGGTGGAATACGTAAGAACGGATTTGGCTACCCCATCCGATTTCTTTTTGTTCCCCGCGGATTTCATCTAATTGTGCTTGTTGCTCTTCTAGTTTCTTTTGATATAATTTCGCTTTTAACATCTTCATCGCATGCTCACGGTTTTTAATTTGTGAACGCTCTGACTGACACGTTACAACTGTATTTGTCGGTGTATGTGTAATACGAACTGCTGAATCTGTCGTATTAACGTGCTGCCCACCCGCTCCACTTGCGCGGTACGTATCAATTTTTAAATCTTCTGTACGTACTTCGATTTCAACTTCATCATTGAACTCTGGTACAACTTCACAAGATACGAACGATGTATGACGACGACCTGAAGAATCAAATGGTGAAATACGTACAAGACGATGTACACCTTTCTCTGCTTTTAAGTAACCGTAAGCGTTATGACCTTTAATTAATAAAGTTACACTCTTAATACCAGCTTCATCACCCGGTAAATAGTCAACCGTTTCTACTTTAAATCCACGTTTTTCAGCCCAACGTGTATACATACGTAATAACATAGAACCCCAGTCTTGTGACTCAGTTCCACCTGCACCTGGATGTAATTCTAAAATTGCATTATTTTTATCATAAGGATCACTTAATAGTAACTGAAGCTCATACTCATTCATTTCTTGAATTAAGCCTTTTACTTCTGACTCTAATTCCTCATGTAAATCTTCATCGTATTCTTCTTTTAAAAGCTCATGCGTTACTTCTAAATTTTCGAATGTTTCATCTAATTGACGGAAACTTCCAACCATATCTTTTAACGCATTCGCTTCATTAATTACAGCTTGCGCGCCTTGTTGGTCATCCCAAAATCCTGCGCTCATCATTTTTTCTTCTAATTCTGCAATTTGTTTCTCCTTAGTAGGAAGGTCAAAGAGACCCCCTAAAAGCCGCTAATCGCTTAGCCATTTTCTCTAATTCCTGTCTAATTTCTACTAATTCCATTTCCTTCACCTCTATGTAATTGCTGTTACTTTCGTATGAAAACAAGGGAAACTCTCTCCACTTATTACGGAGAGAGTTTAACCCTTCTTAATTATACATTTTTGATATAAAAGTTTGCAAAACAGCCAAAGCTACCGCCCTATATTACTGAACAATACCACAGCAGTTTTTATATTTTTTACCGCTACCACATTTACATAAATCGTTGCGGCCCACTTGGTCACCTTTTACAACTGGCTTTTTCTTCGCTTCTTCGCCGTCGCTAGATGGATGAACAGCTTCACCTTGAACAACTTCTTGACGTTCTAAGTTTTGTTCAATTTCAGCTTTCATAATGTAACGAGAAATTTCCTCTTCAATAGAAGCAACCATTGACTCGAACATCGCAAATCCTTCCATTTGGTACTCACGAAGTGGATCAATTTGACCGTAAGCACGTAAATGAATACCTTCACGAAGGTGATCCATCGCATCAATATGCTCCGTCCATTTTGTATCTACAACGCGGAATACAACAACTTTCTCAAACTCACGCATTTGCTCTTCTGGCATAAGCTTTTCTTTGTCATTGTAACGCTCTATTAATTTCGCGATAATCGGTTCGCTCATTTCCTCAGGAGCAAGGCGACGTAATTCTTCTTCTTTTACGTCTCCTTCTTGAAGAAGGTTTGTATTTAAGTAGTCAACAAGACCTTTAATGTTCCAATCTTCTTCAATTTCCTCTTGTGTGTGAAGCGCAACAGCACGTTCTACTGTAGATTTCATCATACCTTCAATAATGCCACGTAAGTTTTCCGATTCCATTACTTCTTGACGCTGCTTATAAATCACTTCACGTTGCTGACGAAGTACATCATCGTATTGTAATAACTGCTTACGTGCATCATAGTTATTTCCTTCAACACGTTTTTGTGCAGACTCTACCGCTCGAGAAACCATTTTACTTTCAATTGGCTGGGAATCATCCATACCAAGACGATCCATCATTGCTTTCATATTATCTGAACCAAATCGGCGCATTAATTCATCTTCCATCGATAAGTAGAACTGCGTCACACCAGGATCCCCTTGACGACCAGCACGACCACGTAACTGATTATCAATACGACGGCTTTCATGACGTTCTGTACCGATAACTGCTAGACCGAAGATTTTCACATCATCTCCAAGCTTAATATCTGTACCACGACCAGCCATATTCGTCGCAATCGTTACAGCACCTTTCATACCAGCTTCCGCAATAATATCTGCTTCACGTGCATGGTTTTTCGCATTTAAAATGTTATGACGTACACCTTTACGCGTTAACATTTTTGAAATAAGCTCTGAAGTTTCAATTGCAACTGTACCTACAAGAACAGGTTGCCCTTGTTTATGACGATTTACAATATCCTCAACAACAGCATTGAACTTACCTTCCATTGATTTAAAGATTAAATCAGCACGATCATCACGAATAATCGGTTTGTTTGTTGGAATTACAATAACGTTCATATTGTAAATGTTACGGAATTCCTCTTCCTCTGTTTTCGCTGTACCAGTCATACCAGATAATTTTTCATACATACGGAAGTAGTTCTGGAATGTAATTGTCGCAAGTGTCATACTTTCATTTTGAATTTCTACACCTTCTTTTGCTTCAATTGCTTGGTGTAATCCTTCGCTATAACGACGACCTTTCATAAGACGACCAGTGAATTGGTCTACAATTACGATTTCGCCTTCTTGTACAACATAATCTGTATCACGGTGCATAACAACGTGTGCACGAAGCCCCTGATTAATATGGTGAAGAAGTGCTACATGTTTTAAATCGAATAAGTTTTCAATATGGAAAGCTTTCTCTGCTTTCGTAATACCATCTTCTGTTAACATTACATTTTTCGTTTTCACATCAAATGAATACTCTTTTTCATTTTCTAACGTACGAACGAATGCATTTGCAAACATGTATAGCTCTGTTGATTTTTGAGCTTGTCCCGAAATAATAAGCGGCGTACGTGCTTCATCGACTAAAATAGAATCGACTTCATCGATAATAGCAAAATGAAGTGGACGTTGAACGCACTGCTCTTTATATAAAACCATGTTGTCACGTAAGTAATCGAATCCAAGCTCATTATTTGTGCTATACGTAATATCAGCAGCATAAGCCTCTTGTTTCTCTTCGCGTGACATACTATTTAAGTTAATTCCTACCGTTAAGCCAAGGAACTCATGAAGTTGTCCCATTTCGTTCGCATCACGTTGTGCTAAGTATTCATTGACTGTAACAACGTGAACACCTTTTCCTGTTAAAGCATTTAAATATACAGGTAATGTAGATGTTAACGTTTTACCTTCACCCGTTTTCATCTCAGAAATATTCCCTTCATGTAAGGCAATACCACCCATTAACTGTACGCCATATGGACGCATTCCAAGAACACGAGTTGCCGCCTCGCGAACAACTGCAAAAGCTTCAGGTAGTAGATCATCTACTGTTTCACCTTTTGTTAGACGTTCTTTAAATTCAAGCGTCTTTCCTTTTAATTGTTCATCAGTTAGTGGCTTAATAGATGACTCTAATGCATCAATTTGCTCAACTGTCTTTTGCATACGTTTAATTTGGCGTTGGTTTACATCAAACACCTTTTTTAAAATACCGATCATAGGAAATACGCTCCTCTTTTATTAAAATAAAACTTCCGATTGTTTTCTTTTTCTCTATTACAATCAGTCGTTGTAAAAATCAAATGTATGTTATGCCAATTTTTCTCCTAATTAAAAAAACTAAAATGTATATACCTAATGATAATTGTAACACTTGTCTTATAACTATGACAACAATCGGCCGAATGTCTCGTTCTAAATTAAGAAAAGTTTTTTAAAAATCTATTTTCAGCAAAAAAAGCGCAGCCATTTCGGCTGCGCTTTCGAATTATTATTTAGTTTCGATTAAACCGTATTTCCCATCTTTACGGCCATATACAACATTAGTTTCATTTGTATCAGCATTTGTGAAGACGAAGAAATTATGTCCTAGCATATCCATTTGTAGAATCGCTTCTTCAACGTCCATCGGTTTTAAATCGAATCGTTTTGTACGTACAAGTTCTAATTCATCCTCTTCTACCTCATCCATAACAGCTACTGCTTCTGGAAGGATAAAGTTTGTTTTCATAGAACCTTTCTCACGTAACTTACGATTTACTTTTGTTTTATGTTTACGAATTTGTCGCTCAATTTTATCAACTACTAAATCGATAGCAGCGTACATATCGCTATTAGTTTCTTCTGCACGAAGTAATAAATCAGTAAATGGTATTGTTACCTCGACACGTTGCTTGTCAGAGTATACTTTTAAATTAACTTTAATCTCTGGGAATGTATCAAAATAACGTTCTAACTTACTTAGTTTTTTCTCTACATATTCCTTTAATGCTGGAGTTACTTCAATATTTTCACCACGAATGTTGAATTTCATAGATGAATTCCTCCTTTCAAGCCTATGTACTATAATTTCGACACTGGCTTAAAAACTCCTTCTAACTTTTTTAAAAAAATTAGTGGAATTGCGATTTTTTTATCGTTTTTTGTTGAAATGAAAAGATGCATCGTTTCTATCTTTATTTTATCCTATTAACATCGTGAATAACGAATATAAGTGTGGCCAATTCGTTACAGAAAAGAAACAACTTTTTGACAACTTACCCTATAACAAAAAACCCCTTGCGAAAAACAAGAGGTTCTACCATATATATAACGTTGCCACAAATGCAGCTTTCTCTTCCCAAAAACAATATTCCTACAGTTTTACAACATTAGCTGCTTGTGGTCCACGTGCTCCATCTACAATGTCAAACTCTACTTGTTGCCCTTCTTCTAATGACTTATACCCATCTTGTTGAATAGCAGAAAAATGGACAAATACATCGTCACCATCTTCGCGCTCAATAAATCCAAATCCCTTTTCTGCATTGAACCATTTCACTCGTCCTTGCATGTTCATTCCATTCCCTTCACTCTAAAAATCAGGGCATTCGCCCCATATTTTGACTATAACGAATGACAACATATGAAGTCAAAGAAGACTTATCGCCTTTTTATTATCCCTTTCGACACTGCCATATTAACTTCTACAAAGTGTCAAACTAGATACTTCCCTTGCCCCTCTCTCATATAACAAACTTCCGATTTGCCTAACTGTAATTCCTGTCGTATACACGTCATCAACGAGTAAAATATGTTGCCCACAAAACATCTCTTCTCCCTGAAAATAAAAAGGATTGCTTCCTGACATCCTTTCTTTACGCGTCTTCTTACTTTGCTTTTCTGTTTCTCGCCGTCTTAAGGAAAAATCAGAAATACGGACAGGCAAACAAGTTGCTAATAACTCCGCTTGATTAAAGCCACGTTCAACTTCCCTTTCCTTACTAAGCGGAACAGCGATAACGGTTGAAACATCAGCAAAATACTTTTGAAATAAACTTCGAAAAGGACGATAAAAAATGCGCACTAACTCTGCATCACCCCGAAACTTAAACTGTGCTACTATTTCTTTCATCTCATTATCGTACATGTATAACGAACGGTTTTTAAAAGGACGATACTTCTCCTCATTCATCCACCTTATACAATCTATGCAAATACCGTCTTCTTGAAATGAGGCAGGAACAAATTCTAAAGGTCGGCCGCACTCCATGCAAATTTCTCCTATAATATAGGAAAGTTTCTGCTCACATCTATCACATATATATTTTCTATGACACTTTACAAAAAAAGTGTACCAACTAACCTTTTCTACAAAACACTCATCACAAAGTAAACAATGCATTAATCGATCAATCCTTGTTCTTTGGCATTTTTATTCATACCTTGAATATGTTTTTTCGCGCGCACCATCGCCTCTGTCTTACCATAGTGAAAATAAATGACCTCTCCATACGGTGCTTCAAAGCTCCGCCCTGCTCGGCCCGCAATTTGTACGAGTGCACTTTCTGAGAATATTTCTTCTTCAGCCCCTAAAACCGCTACTTGCAAATTTTTCACCGTTACGCCTCGCTCTAAAATTGTCGTTGTAACTAATAATGGGATTTCTCCTTTTCTGAAAGCCGCTACTTTTTCTTTTCTCCCCGGATCTTCTGCATGTACACCTTCAATTCGCTTGTTTAATGATTTTAACAACAGGCTTATCTCTTCTATATATCGCACATGGGGGACAAATAAAAAAATAGGATGTTTTTTATTTAAGTATGTTTGTAACCACTGTAGTAAAACTCGAGGAATTCTTTTATGAATGAGGCTTTTTTTCCAATTCCCGCACCAACAAAATAAAGGAACTGGTAAAGGATGACGGTGATATCGTCCAGAAACAATAACACCTTTTTGTTCACCTTTTCTAAATTTTCGCTTCCACGTTTCATCTGGAGTCGCAGTTAAATAAATACGCGCCGCCCTTTCTTTCATCGCTTGTTTTACCGCGTACTGTAACATTTGATCTGCACAATATGGAAAAGCATCTATCTCATCTACAACCATGACATGAAACGCCCTATAATAACGCAATAATTGATGCGTGGTCGCAACGACTAATACTGCATCTTTTTCTTTATCCACACTCCCTCCATATAAAGCCGCTACCTTTATATATGGAAATACTTCTTGTAATCTCGGTGCTAATTCCAGAACAACATCCGTTCTCGGCGTTGCGATACAAACTCTTTCTCCTTTTTGAAGCGCTTCGTTAATACCGTAAAACAACATCTCTGTTTTCCCAGCCCCGCATACAGCCCAAATAAAAAATGATTCTTTTTGCTTAATAGCCTCTACAACACCTTGTGTCGCCAAATTCTGACCAGTAGACAACTTCCCGTTCCACTGTAACAAGTTTAATTTCTTTTCTCTCTTTCTTTCAGCAATCCCGCGAACAAGTACAGCACATTCACTTACCCTCCCCATCGTTATACACTTCCGGCAATATGTGCACACTTTACTGCACCTTCTACATAAAAACGACGCAAATAGCCGCTGATCTACATTTCCGCAGCGTTGGCACATATATTTAGAATTCTTCTTTTTTACACCTTGTACACATATGACCTCTCCCTTCCTTTTCAAATCATTTAATTCCCTCTGTAAATCTGAAGAAAGTTCGTCTAATAGCAACTGTTTCCCCGCCAGCATCAACAATCACCTCCAGCACTACTATAAACCCTTCTTCAAATCCCGTAAAAACTCAAAAAAGCCGATAACCTACTTATAAAATAGTAAGCTATCGACTTTATACACGTTTTTTATTCTTTTATAGATCCTAGAATCGACCGTAACCTAAGAAATGTTTTTGGTTATATGAGCTGTTAATATCACCGTACGCAATTCCTTTATCACTAGCATGGATCATTTGGCCATTACCAACGTAAATACCGATGTGAGATGGACCATCTTTATAAGTGTTTTGGAAGAACACTAAGTCTCCCGGCTGTGGACTACTTATTTTAGAAACTGAGTTCCAGTAACCCCTAACATCTTGACGACCTACACCAAAAATGTAAGAAATGAATCCACTACAATCAAAACCACCGTTTGATGGAGATGCACTTCCCCAAACATATGGCTTACCCAAATATTGCTTAGCTTTACCAATTACGCCAGTATCCGGTGGAGTTGGTGCTGGGTTTTGCTCTGGTGTTTTCTTTTCTGCTTTAGGTGCCTCTTTTTTAGG